>NZ_RQVG01000011.1:0-78507 GCF_003992195.1 Veillonella sp. 3627
GTCACATACCGGTGAATATTGATATATAGATAGAGTGGCCCTAGTATTCCGACAATTATTAAAAACCACATACATATTTTTCGCATTCTTCATCACCCAATAAACATAAGTTCATCAATTTTATATGCCACATCATAGGTTGTTTTATAGGCAAAAATTTTTTTCCTTTTTGACTGCTGTAAAATATATGCATCTTTCAAGAACCAATATTTAGATTCATCTATATCATGATCCCAATTATCTATAATGGTAATTTTTCCATAAACCAAATCTCCATCAATTTGATATGTCGCTATATAACTTGCTGTTCCATAGGCTAAAGCTTCATCGACTCCTTTCCTATAAAAAGAAATAGTCCCTTCATATGTTACTTGTTCTAAGTTATGCATATAAGAATTCGACATAGTCTTAGAAATTATTTCTTTATTCAGTCCATCGTTATTTGCAAGATATTGATGTACTTTAGAGTTCTCATTTAAAACATATAAAGGAAATCCTGGTAAAATCTCTTCAGATTTTTCTATAATATCTTGATTATTTTCTGGTTCCATAAATAACCCTAACAGTTCTGTCGCTTGTGGGAATATATTTGCTTTTTTATTCAAATGGTACATATTCCACAAGTCATTTTCTGCTTGGTTGATAGTCTTCTCACCATAAGGATTACCTTTACGTTCCATTTCTATATATTGCCCCTTAAAGGTATCAATAAAGTTTTCATATCTTTTCTGCCGTATAGCTTTTGCATGTTCATTTAATAATAAATTCCACTTAACCCCATAATGACTGATGCTTCCACCTAGCTCTCCCGTTCCTCCAGCAAGCTTATCTATGGCATATCCCAAAGCATATGCTAGCCATTGTGCTTTTGCTGGATCGCCATTAGATGCTTCTAATATAGCTGGTGCTAGGAGTTCAGATAGTCCGCCAGCTGCAGTGCCTACACGTATATTACCATTCACCATATTAGCACTTATATTGCCTACTATGGCATGTAATGCTACCTTTTCTGATGAACCTTCCTTCCAACCTGCCATATCAGAGATATGATGAATAGCTTCATTGGCATATTTGTTAAATAATTTAGTTAGTTCTTGTCGTTCTTGTATGTCTTGTTTGTTGAAAATAGTATCCAATGCTTGAAGGCTGTGATTAATATCTCTATTAATTTGACTCACATCCATCTTAAAGTTCTCTACATCAATCATTCCAGGTGCAATAGCAGATTTTGTCACACTGTAAGCTTCTTTTCTTTCACCAGGCATCATATTTGGTAATAGGCCTACTTGATTATGCAAGCTATTAACATACTTGAGGTGGCTTGTATAGTCATTATCTTGATTCAACTGTTGTAAGTATTTTATCTTAGCTGGAATGCTAAGATTTTTATCTGTGAGTATAGCATTTTTTCTATCTCTCATGTGTTGCAAAGACTTCCTGTATTGTACGTCAGATAGATATGATACTCCCTTAGACCCATAGGTATACTTCGCCCTATTCTCCATATCCTTCATAACTAGATATTTTGTTTTCAGTGTATTCGTATCTGTACGACTAGCTAAGAGAGCTCCTTCTAATGTAGTTGTGTTGCCTACGGATATGTTGAATCCTGTACTTCCTGCATAGAGTCCAGATTGGTGGATCACAGAGGTGTATTTGCTATCTATATCAGTCCGTTGTAAAGAACTTTGTAATGATTTGAATGCTCCCTTTTTAGATAGGCTAAGACTCATGCCACCAGATGTAGTATGGTCTGTATAATCATGTGTATCCTGTACAGAGTGAATCTCTAAGTTACCACCAATATTTGCTTGGATAGCCTCCCCTTTAAGAACACCATCTTTGATGTGTACATCCTGTTTTGTAGTTAGTGCAAGGGTATTCGTTGCACGTATCTTCGTAGGGTCATGGACTATATCTGTACCAGCTATATTTCCTTTACTGCCACTGGCATTGACAGATATATCGGAGAATCGGTGTTGTAATACATCATATGAAATACCTAAGGAGCCTTGTTTCTGCTTCATACTCTGTGTCATCTTAGAGGTCGTTTCTTTGCCTTTCACATAGATACTTTTTGACGAGTCTAAGGTAATGTCCTTGCCTTGTACATCGCTTCCTTCTATGCGGAGATCCTCCTTCTTAGTGGTAACACGAATATGTCCATCGGACACAACCGTCGATGCTTTTGCTATCTTGCTGTCTACATGAGTAGAGGCTTCGCTTCGTTCTGTGCCTAAAGATAGATTGAGGTGTAAACTCTTGGCTTGGTCTTTCAGTTTAGATTTTTCTAAAGATGTCTTGGCATCATCATAGGTTTTGTAGGCTAATAGAGCTTTTAATCGCTCGTCTTTCACCATATGTGCTCGTGTCAGTGTACCCACTGCATTGGTTGTGGTATCTACTAAGCGATTCGACAAAGAAAGAGTAAGCCCCGTTTTAGAAAATCTATGTGTTTCTTCTGTATGGGATGTGGTATAACCATTACGTATTGTCACACCAGATCCTTGAACCTGAATATCCCCTTTCGATGCTACATCACTGGCTTCTACTTGTGTAGATCCTGTAGCACCTAAGGTGACAGAACCAAAGCGACTTCCAATCACGCTGCCTTTAGCTACACTGCTCTTAGCATCGTAAGTATCTGTTTGTTTTTGTGTACCAATGGTAAGGCTAAGACCGCCATTACCAAAAATACCCGATTTACGTACTTCCTCACGATGAGTGGCACCAGATTCTTCCTGTGCTGATGTGATGGTCAAATTACCTGCACTCGTAACCGTAACATCTGCATCCCCCACTATATGGCTGGCTTTGACTAGTACGTCTTGTTTACCATCTACCTTAACAATACCACTTGAAATAGTAGAGCCCACTACCGTATCTGTACGTCTATGGTCATAGGTATCCCTTGTGGTAGATGATAAGAACCCTCTATCTTTTTGATGTATCTCAGATAGTGTTTCATGACGCTCAGTACCATGTGCAATAGATACTCGATCTGCTTGTACATCTACAAGGCCCGTTTTACTATGTATGGTACTTGCTTTCATGGATACATTGTTATCCATACGCACCTTCACACCGGTATCACCTTCAATGGTAGCTCCTAGATTCTGTTCTTCTATAACCATCTTACGGTTGAAATAGTCACTACCTCTAGCACCCACAGCTACATCTGACAAAGTTCTATCTGTTACATTCGTAAGGGTTAGAGAGTTCCCTGTAAGGTCCACTGTGTGTCCTATCATGCGAGAGCCTTGTAACGTGATCTCTCCTCCTTGCACTTGTACCGTATGTCCTTGTACGGTACTTCCTAGGTACTTAGTGGACTCTAGGGTCACTCCGCTACCTATATAACGATTTTGTAAGGTCCGGGCAGAGAGTTGTATATCTTTCCCTGCGAGATTCACTGTATTACTACCCTGTATAGTAGCGCCTACAGAGCGTATGGAATCCCCTTGGATATGGATACTACCTTCACTAGTGATACTAGCATTTCCATGCGCTGTATCTTGTTGATATCCAAATGAACTGTTAGTCATTATTTGCGTTTCATTACGGATATCCTTTCCTTCTATATGAACACCATCTTTACCATGTATACGACCCGAAGTATTTTCTAACATATCTGTTCGTATAGACACTAGATTGCCATTCATAGACCCACTGAGGTTTCGGACATGATTTCCTGTAATGGACAGAGAGTCCTTAGCTTGTATGCTGCCAGTATTATATAGTTTTTGGCTTGTTATTTTCACGTCTTTACCTAAGACGATACTACCATCTTTGCGCAAATCTCCCGCTTGTAACATGCTATTAGGTATCCCTGAAAGTAAAGACTGATCATGACCTGTATATTTCGTAAGGGTATGACCACTTTGACGGAGTTCTTCTTTCGCTATTTCTTGATCTTCATATCCATTGCGTAATCGATTGTACACTCGTTCTGGGTCTGCTTGTAATCTAGCGACCATATAGTCACTAGACAAAAATTGCTTTTTATCTGTATATAATGGGTTCTCTTCTATCTTGGCAACGGCAAGGGGCTCCCTCGTCATGTAGAGTTGTTTTGATGGTTCCAACACAGGGGTCACTAATTTAGAAACATCTGTAGGTGCCACCGCAGTTTCAACCTTTTTATCTCGTATGGCATAAGCTGTTCCATCTGCCTCAAGTGTTGTATTGGTAAATGCATTAGACTGGATGCTCGTAGTTCCATGACTGCCTAATACAGCAATACGTTCACTAGATGGACTACTTTCAGCATCAAAGCTCTCGTGATGTTCATAGGGAATATCTGTATGTCCATAGACCCACTTTTTACGTTTCCACCAGCGTTTTTTCTGTTTATACTTCCAGTAATGTCTATCTCGGCCTATATCATCGTAGTGAACCGTCCCTTGATATCCTGTGTTGGTAATGGAATCTGCCGTAACCTGTAAGCCATCCTTCGCCATAATCTGGCTATATGTATTTTGCACATCTTGCCCTGTAATGTGAATTGTACCATCGCTCAGTATTCTAGATGTGGCGGTTTCCTCTTCTATGGTTCCTGTATGAATCGTTCTATGGTATTTTCTATCTGCCTCATAATAGTTAGGCTGGTCTAGATGCGGTATGCCCTCATACTTATCTTCTTCTGAAATGGTCCACCCCGTCTTAAACACATCCTTATGGTTTTGTATTTTAGGGGCTGTGATAGTGAGATCACCTTTGACAATGACATCTGATGACCTATTTTCAAAGCTCTCTTTTCCCAATACATAGGCATTACCTTTTACATAGATGTCTGAACCAAAGTAAGAACCTTTGCTGTTGATATTCCGAATGTGGCGACCTTGCGCACGCAAATTACCTAACACATGCCACAACCCATCTGTATTCGTCACATCTTCTTTCATATCTATCTCTGCATCGTTTTTTGCAAAGAGAATGCCTTTCGTATTAGCAAAGGTATTCCCTTGTATCTGTAGGGTATCTTCTGCAATGATTGCCCCTATGTTTGTGTTTTCTAAATTGCCTACGCCTAAGTGCATCACACCATGACTGACCACATGGGACGCATCGTTCTGTAAGGTATCTCCCGTGATATGCACACTAGTACCAGCTTCTAATACAGAAGAATTGCTATTTCGGATATGATGCGCTGAGATATGTACATTCTGATTCGCCTTCATAATTCCCTTATCTTGTACAAGCTCATTTCCAGCAAATTGGAGAGTATCTTTACTTTCTACAAAACCCGCATTGTGCATAGTTTTGGCAGATATATGCATAGTCTCTGCTGCTATATTTCCTGTATTCTCTAAGGTATCTGTGTCAATACGAAGGTGATGGCCCCATAGTTCACTGCGGCGGTTACGTAGATGGTCAGTGATGAAAGTACTATCTATCTGCTGTCCCCCATAGCCCTTTCCTACGATGTCTATATAATCTTTCCCTTGCAGGGTCATATGAGTGCCATTGATCACACCAAATCCGTTGACGGTCATACCATTTGGGTTCACAATGACTACATCCGCTGGATTCCCTGCCACTTCTATATATCCCTTTAAAGTAGATGGGTTCGTAGAGGTAACTTCATTGATGATTGTCTTAGCACCATTCCCAGCTAAGAACATATTTTTATCAATGTAACCAGCTAACTGAGTTTTTGTGTATTTCGTAGCATTATTGAGAATAAGGCCTCGGTCTTTCACATTAAACTGTGTATATGCATTGTGAGAAACACCGTTTCCATCAACACCAGCAATGTGTAGGATATCTATGCCATTCCTCGTCGTATCTAAGATAGGTTGGCGATTCTTGGGACTATTCGTATCTACAACAATAGGTAACTCTTCTTGTGTATCCTCTACCACCACCTTGTTAGGTATATGAGGGATAGGTTGTATGGTCGGTGTATGTAAAGGGTTCTCTAAAGCTGGTTTTGAGCTATCTACAGGTATTTCAGGATTAGGTGTTTGCGATTCTATATGCAGTTTATCTTTAGATACTACTTGTATATGGTTTCGATCTACTTCTACCTGTTTCCCACGTACAGTGATATCCCCAGACTGAGAGCGTATGCCGCCTTGATACACAATAGAGTCTATACCTTGGATTGTTATATTCTCCGCACTGGAAATCACTCCCTGTCCACGAAGATTGGTCACATTCGCCTCAATCTGTTTTCCTTGTAGGTTCCCATCGTTGGTAAGTGTACCGCTTTGTATTGTCACTGTTTCATCACTCACAAGGGTGCCACGATTATGAAAGTCTTGGCTACGAATCACTACTTTTTTGGCACTGTGAATACTTGTAGGCTCTTGCTGTGAACCACCTTGTTCAATGGTGAGATTTCCCGCTGTATCAATATGTAGGTTCCCCGCTATGGCATCGATAGAGCCACTGATATTAACACCTAATCCAGATTCTGTACCGATTAAAGAAATGGTATTTCCATACATACCACCAAGAGCCCCTACATCTAAGGCAACACCTGTAGAGGTATTTCCACCAGATTCCTTAGCTGTTACAGTTCCATCCGCATAATTCACTATATTACGTCCTGTGATAGCTCGAATAGAATCTTGTGCCACCACATCTGCATTGATACGAATCGTCTTTGCCAGTAAATCGACCTTTGAAATAGGGGTATATGAGTTAGCTCCACTATGTTCCGTAGGTGCATTGATAGCCCCTGTTACATCAATCTTTCCTTTCTCAATGGTAAAGTTTTCTAACTGACCATCTACCATGTGTGGGACACCTGTAGTAAGCGTGGCTTTTGGGGTGTTAATAAAATGAACTCCTTTGATAGAAATCCCGTTGGGATTGGCAATGACCACATCCGCAGGCTGTCCTGCTACTTCAAAAGTTCCTGCTAACTGGGATGTAGAAGTCCCTACTACTTCATTGACAATAAGGTTGGCAGACTCTCGTAAGTTAGGGTTTGCATTTACAGGACCAATCTGAGTACTAACTGTAGGTGTAGTGGCATTGTTAAAAATAGCCCCCGTATCTGTAGAAAAGGACTCATACCGATTATGGGATACACCATGGGTCGGACTTGCAATCTGTATAATGGGAACAGCCTGACTATTGTCCACCATTACTTCGTGACTTATAATGCCCTGTGCTGCATAGGTTCCTAATTGCAAAGACAACGTAATCCATAACGTTAAGAGTTCTTTTCTTTCTTTTTTCATATCAATACCCCTATTATATAACGACCATATCCCAAAAACCTGATATGTTCTATGCTTTCATCATATCATACATAAAAGGATTTTTGGAATAGTGAATGCGTATATATGGTATTTTGCCTTTCTTATTTACTGAATTACCCTAGCGGTCACTAAAATATATAATTCTACTTCATCTTTTGTTTTACGACTATGTTGAAATAGTTTCCCAATCAAAGGAATATCTCCCAAAATAGGTACTTTTTGCCATTGTCGCACGGTACGTCGATCCATCAATCCACCAATGACCAATGTTTCTCCATCAGGTATGCGCACTCTTGTTTTCGCTTGCCTTGTGGTAATGCGATAAGCTTTCATTTCAGGGACCAAAGTAGGGTTACTCACTTCAGCTTCCACAATAGTATCAATGTGATTCCCCTGTAATACATAAGGTTTGCATAATAACCGAATACCCGCCTCTTCATAGCGAATACTGGTTCTCGTGACACCATTTTGAATAGATTCTACTGTCACCGGCACGCGTTCACCAATAAGTATGCTTGCTTCCTCTCCATTAAGAGCTACAATACTAGGTCTTGCAATCAATGCCATACGACTACTTCCTTCTTTAGCAGATACTGTAGGGTGCGCTAAAAACGAATACGATGTGCCCTTAGGCATATGACCGATATGAACATTTCCTTCCACACCTGATTCAGATTTTCCATGCATGGAAAGCCCTGAACTTTGTAATCCAGGAAATGACCATTGTATCCCTAGTTCTTTAGCATAGCCTTTTTCCATTGCCAATACCGCCACATCTAACTGTACTTGTTTTGGTGTAGCATGCCAAGATCGTAGTAATTTTTCTACTTCTAAAATTTCATGAACCGTTCCATAATAAATCACTTCATTCGTGCTTGGCATCACTTGTACATGTTCTTTAGGTACTACAGACAGAATCAGATTGCTCAATTCCTCAGGCGTTCCTATCTCCGCTACGATTCGACGCACATGTCGACGTTCTTTTTCTTCATGGCGCCCCTCTACAATGAAGGTACCACCTTCTTCATAGACTAAAAAACCTAACTGTGATCCCAACTTAGTAATGGCCTCTTGTCCTGAATTTTCTTGTACTTCTAAAGTAACCTTCCCCTCTAATGTATCTAATCCTACTACTGAAAGTTTCTCCGTCCTAGCTATGGTTTGCACCAATGTTCGTAAAGGCATATCTTTAGCCATAATATGTACTGCCTCTGCAGGGAAAATTCCTAAAACTATCATTATCACCGCATAGGCTATTCCCCAGCGATAGATAGCTTGATGGATATGGATTGCTACATTCCTTTTAAAATAATTTACTGTTTTAATCCACATATGTATCTCCTTCCTTTATGTTTCTACTTCTTACTCAACATATTTTTTACCCTTCCTTTATTCTATCCATTGAACAGAACTGTTTACTTGAACTTGTACCTTTGTATCACGAATCGTATGCACCTGTACCTCATCAACTACATCTCCTTCATACACAGTATGAGTATTTCCATTAATATCTAACACAGCTACAGGTACCTCTCCTTGTATAATTCCCAACAGTTGTACTTGCATCTCTTTTACATGCCCTACCTCATGTCTCGCATGCGTGTTTCTACCATTATCATTGCCATAGGTATGTACAGCGTATCCTTCCATACTATGTTTATTACCTTTTCCTTTCCTGTTCATATTGTCCATGTTGCTTCTATCTGCACTTAGTACCGATGTTGGAGTAACTACAGACAATTCCTTTGAAAACGTATCTAGTAAAGGATAGGGTCGTACTACATTCCGTATTGGAAAGACAAGTTTCCCCTTATCTGTCTCTCCTTCTAGGGATTCTCTCTTTTTTTCATGTTTCTTTCCCCTATATTTTTTCTCACCTTTTTCAGATGTATGAGTAAGTGTTTCTGAAGAATCTTCAAATTTTCCTTTTTTATTTTTTCCTAATGCATCACTTTCACGATGTGACTGTATAGGACTTTCTAATTGTTCAACCTCCGACCATGCGGACTCTCTCCAACCTAGATAGCAAATAAGGCACAATAAAACGGTCGCCCCGAAAACGAGACGACCGTGTGTACGTATATATCTTTCTATTTGGTTGTAGAGGTCTTTCACAGATGATACGTTCATCATGCCCTCCTATATACGATTAATATCCTTTTGGATGTAGTTGATGCCAATTCCAAGCATCACGAATCACTTCTTGTACTGTACTATGTACAGGTGTCCAACCAAGTTTAGCATGAATTTTTTTAGAAGATGCAATTAATGTACCTGGATCCCCAGCACGACGTTCCCCGTAATCAACGCGGAAATCTACACCTGTCACTTCTTTAGTAGCAGCTACGATTTCATTTACACTAAAACCATTACCTGAACCTAAGTTAAATACGTCTGATTCTCCACCATTATACAGATATTCCATAGCTAGAATATGAGCAGAAGCTAAATCATTTACATGCACGTAATCACGTACGCATGTACCATCCGCAGTATCATAATCTGTACCAAATACAGTGATGGATTCACGCTTACCCAAAGCTGCATCAATAATAAGTGGGATTAGATGTGTTTCTGGTGTATGATCTTCACCAATTTCACCAGATGGATCGGCACCTGCTGCATTAAAATAACGTAGTGCTACAAATTTAAATCCATAAATTTTGCTATAGTCACGTAGCATATCTTCAATCATCAATTTTGTGCGACCATACACATTGGTAGGATTCCATTTCGCATCTTCTGTAATAGGTACTACTTCTGGTTCACCATAGACAGCTGCCGTAGAGGAGAATACTAATCGATTTACGCCATGTTTACGAGCTGTTTCTACTAAGCGGTAAGAACCTACTACATTATTTTCATAATAGATGGATGGATTTACCATAGATTCCCCAACTTGAGAGTGTGCTGCAAAGTGCATAATGCCATCAATTTTATGCGTATCCAGAACCTCACCTAATGCAGGGTCTGTAATATCCATTTCATAGAATGGTACTCCTGCAGGAATCGACTCCTTATGGCCTCGAGATAAATTATCTACAATCACCACTTGATGACCTGCTCCTAATAAGGCACGTACTGTATGGCTACCAATATACCCAGCGCCACCTGTTACTAAAATATTCATTCTTACTTCTCCTATGCTTTTGAAAGTTTAGGTCCTAATAATTTTTTATATACTTCTACACCTGGTTGATTGAAAGCATCCACCCCTGCCAATTGTCCTTCAAAGTAGATGGCCCAGCACATAGTAAACATCAATTCTCCCAAATGGAAGGCATTCATCGTTGGAACTTGGTAGGTTCCATTAAATCGTCCATCGCTTGCTAAGGACTCTGCATTGGATGCCAAGGCAGCACGATTGATAAATCCTAAGTCAAGACCTGCTAAGGCTTCAAGTTTACTATATTGGTCATACATATGTGGCACTGTTAGATTCACATGCCAATTTTCTACATCTACAAAAGATACAACTTTATCGTAGCGTCCTTCTTGATGTTCCTGTGTTTGGGCATGCATGTCTGTAGTACCCACCGCTACAATTGGAGTACGACCATAGTGTCCAGATTTATCATCTTTCTCTTTACCTAAGGATTCCGCTAATAATTGTACATACCATTCAGATAAAGATTTCAAACGATCTGCATAAGGCATAAACACTTCAATATGACGACCATATTGTTCAGAGCCAATATATTTTAACACAGCACTTAACAAGGCTGGATTCTTCCATACATCTTGTTCTTGAGCTGCTATATCTGCTACTTTAGCCCCATCTAAATAATCATGAATGTCAAATCCTAATAAAGCACCGATTACTAATCCTACTTCTGAGAACACAGAGAAACGACCACCAATGCCATCAGGTACAGCGAAGATGGAGTCTCCCCAACCTTCTGCAACGGCTAATTTATGCAATAACGTTTCTTTTTCATCATCTCTAGGATCTGTTACAACTAGTACTTCATAATTAATCATTGCTACTTCTAGAGCTTCTTTCACAATCATGAAGTTTGTCATTGGTTCAATAGTAGAACCAGATTTAGAAATTAGCACCAATAGCACTTTATACTCATTAGGTACATGGGCATGGTCTTCTAAAAATTGTTGCCCTTTCCATTCTCTTTGTAATTGCTTAATTAATTCTTGGGTACGTACAGGGTCAACATTATTACCACTGAAATACATACGTGGACGGTAATTACGTTCTTCATCGCTCATGGAGTTCCAAAACTCCCCACAATGTACGTCAAATAATACTTTTCCACCTAGGAAAGAACCACCAATACCAAAGCTTACTACAGTGCTTACTTTCTTATTTCTTAAAGCATCTAATCTAGCCATCACAGTAGGATTATTAATATGTCCTTCCACTACATACGGCAATTGTGGAAAAAGTACTAATTCAGGCTCTCCATCCTTGGACAGATGGCCTTTTACAATACCATGATGACGAGTTTCTTCCGCTGCTGCTAAGGCATCAGAAATGGCAGTGCCTAAGTTTGTTACATCTGCTTCCGTCACCCCACCAGGTAACATCATATTTGTATAATCATAAACAAAACCAGAGTCTAATTGAATCCGTTTCATAGTTTCCTCCTATGTACAGTATGATTGTAATCGTACTTTTATTGTACATCAAATCATGGAGAGATTAAAGGAATTTTATGAGAAATTTCCTACCAGTGTTATTTTAGTAGCGTTCCTTTCTTTGCTAATGCATCTGCACGGTCGTTATAGGCGATACCAGAGTGAGCTTTTACCTTATGAAAATCGATACGAAGTTTTTTGCTAGCTTCTTTCATTCGTTTCGCATAGTTAGTTGTTAATGGATTATTTGTTTTCCATCTACCTGTAGCCCACATTTCAATGCCCATATAATCATAATAGAGAGAGCATGATGTATACCCATGGTCTAATGCATAATCCACTACATGAAGTGCTGCTAATAATTCCCCAGACACATTCCAATAGGCCACATGATTCGGTTCTGTACTCGAAAGAGAAAATTCTACTTCTTCTGCACCAAGAAGAATAACCCCTCCAGAGCCAACCACACCTTTTCGCTTATCAAAACTGCCGTCGATAAAAGCACGAATTTCACAAGGATCTGATTCTACGATTTGACTTATGTTATCAGTCTGTGTTTTAAGATATTCACCTACGCTCATACCTTTAGACGCACTAGCAGATGTTTTCTTTGTATCAGTTCTAGTCGGTTTAATCCCTGCACTCTTAGGTAAATCGATAGAGCCCATATAGGCTTTTGCTTCTGCTTCTGTAGGGAATGACTTATACTGCGCACCAGGAAATCCTTTTACTTGCACTTCACAGTCAGACCATGTCACGTAGATTCCTGGATTGTGCCCTACTCGAACAGCATAATACTTCTTTGCCATACTTACCCCATTGTCAGTGGCGCTATCGTGCCACCTACTACATCTACTAATGCTTGTGGATTAACCTGTACTTGCATCCCTCTAAGTCCTGCACTGACATAGACCATAGGAATGGATGTAATGCTATCATCAAAATAGGTAGGAAATGCTTTTTTCATCCCTAATGGAGAGCAACCGCCACGTAAGTATCCTGTTAACGGTAATAAGTCTTTTACCGCAATCAATTCTACCGATTTATTTCCACTCACTCGTGCGGCTTGTTTCATATCTAGTTCCCCTTCTACAGGAATACAGAATACTACATGACCTGTTACATTGCCTTTCCCAACCAATGTTTTAAACACTTGTTCAGGCGGAATATGCAAAGATTCAGCAACATGTATACCAGCTCCGCGTTCTTCAGACCATTCGTAGGTGAACACTTCATAGTCAATATGGTGAGTATCTAGTATGCGTAATGCATTTGTTTTTTTATGTCCTTTTTTACTCATTAGACCCCCTATTTGTTGGTAATCTTTGAAATATTTTTTAATTCAATGCGCAAGGTACCATTTTCATTCGTTGAAATTTCTATAAACTCACGATCATTCATATATTCTACTGGAAATGAAAGTTCAATACCAGTATCTGTTTTAATTTTATGTTGCTTCCCCACTTTTGTAGCATAGGTCCGACTCACTGGCAATGGTTCAAGTAAATCTTCTTCTGCTAGCTCTTTCATAGCTGCTTCTCGCTGAATGGGGTTCGTACTAAACACTTGCTCAATAATATGTCGTGCTTCTAATGTATCAGAAACTTCTGCATTCTTAGCTAGTAATTCTTTTGTTTTAGCCATAGCTGCCACACCATCTTGCTCATGAGCTTTAGAAATTCGATCTACCACTGTACGTACTTTTTTCACTGTATCTTTAGAAGACGGATTCGTGGTAACCTGAAAGATTCGTTCTTCCAAGAAGTGCATTTTCTCTCCATCATATTCTCCTTTCGGCTCAAAGAGACGAATGGATAAATCAGAAAGTTTAATACTTGCAAAAGCATATAGTTTTTGTGTCACTGTTGGTAATACGACTCTATGCTCTACTAATTTTGTTGCTAATGAACCATCCTCTTCTGAATATAATTGGTGAGTATATCCATCATGGGCTTTACAAAGAAGAACACAAAGGTAAGCTTGCTCTCCTTGTGCTTCACAGACAATCATATCTAGTACACAAGGGTCCATTGCTTGTGCCATATAGATAAATAAAGTCTCACCTAGTTCTTTACCAAACTCTACAAGGCTTACTTCTTGATTCTCCAATTGTTTAATCTTTCTCCCCCATGGGGTTTGGTCCGAGATATAACCAGTTCTAGTTCCAGGGTCTTGTAACGCTTTCATTACATGCATTTCAAGATAGCTTTGTATCTCTGGTTCAGTAATATCCATATGATGATCTGAATAGGCCGACATAGACGACGTAAAGTCAAACACTTCTAGTACAGCTGCATTAATTTGCATAGTTCCTCCTCAATAACAAAGAGCTTTGCCTTCGCAAAGCTCTTATGATGTTATCTATTATCTTTCACATAGTGATAGGTATTTTCCAGTCCTTTTTGTAATGTCCATTTCGGCATATACCCTAAAGATTGTTTTGCTTTTGCAGTACTCAATAAAGAATGTTTAATATCACCAATGCGCGGTTCTTCATAATAACGTGTTACCGTAGTGCCAGCAATATCTTCTAATGTGTCGATTAAATCATTCACAGAAATTCCAGTTTCTGTACTCACATTGATGACACCTGTTACATCATTATTCAATCCCAATATATTTGCTTCTACTACGTCATCTACATAGACAAAGTCACGTGTTTGTTCTCCATCACCAAAAATTTTGATGGATTCACCATTCGCCACATGTTCGCAGAAAATGCTAACAACGCCACCTTCACCACCATTTCCTTGACGTGGTCCATATACATTAGAATAGCGATAGCAAATATAAGATAATCCAAAAGATTCTTGGTAAATACGCAAATAGCCTTCCGTAGTTAATTTTGTCAATCCATAGCAAGAACGAGGCACTCCTGCCAATTCTTCTGTAAGAGGTAATACCTCTAAATCACCATATACAGCAGCAGAGGATGGCATAAGGAATTTTTTTACTCCCACTTTAACTGAGGCTTGTAATAAATTCAATAGTCCCATTAGATTGATATCACAATCTTCTGTTGGATGTACCATGGATTCTGCTACTACTGTTTGCGCTGCCTCATGAAATACATAGTCCGGTTGAAAGTCTTCAAACACGTCATGTATCTTTTTATCTCGTATATCCAATTCTAAAAATTCAGCTTGTTCATTCACAAATGTCCGCAATCCACTGCTTAAATTGTCAATGACAAGTACACGATGTCCCTCTTGAATCAATCTGTCTACTAGATGTGATCCAATGAAACCGGCACCGCCTGTTACAATTATATTCATGTTCCTCATTCCTGTATCAATGACTGTCTTAGTAATATAAATTATACACCGTATCTAGTATATCGCAATAGTATGTACCCTATGGTGCACTTAAGCGTCTATATACTGAACTAATTGCTCACAGTGTTCTTTTGCTTGTCTATGAATCACTTGTAGCTGTGCATCTTCACCTGTATACAGCATATTGCCAGTGAAAACACCACCTTTAAAATTCATTTTACAGAACTTACAAGTAGCTTCACAGGTTTTAAATATTTCATCAATGGTAATGCCTTTATCACCATACAACGCATATTCATCATTACCACAAGCGGCGGTAAGACCAACAACCATATCCTTACCGGCTACTGCATAGGTATCTGCTCCATAGGCCCAACCATAAGCAAACACTTCTTCAAACCATCTCATAATCAGCGATGTTAAAGAATACCAAAATAGAGGAGACTGTATCACAATCGTATCTGCCCACAGCAGCTTTTCACGTTCTGCTTCTACATTGATCTTGTAATCTCCGTAGAGCACTTCCAAACGATCAAACTCAGCCTTAGGATATTTTTCTTTAAGCAACGCGAGAATCTCTTTGTTTGCCACAGAATTTTCTTCGTGGGTATGACCTGTTACAATTAAAATGTTTTTCATTTCTATACCTCCCCTAATTTAGACCCTTATATAATACACTCTATTATCGTTCTCGTTGGATATCATAGTCTGTACCATTTGTCCGAATGGTAACAGTCCCCATCGTATCTGTACGATAGATATCTACATGTTCCTCCAATAAACGTGCCATAGCTTTCTCACCAGGATGTCCATAAGAATTATGTAAACCTGCAGAAATAACAGCTGCTTCTGGTCGAACAGAACGAATAAAATCTTTTTGACTAGAACCATTACTACCATGGTGTCCCACTTTTAAGACTTTACTAGACATTTTTGTATTTTGCTCTTTAATAAGACGTGCTTCTTCTTCTTTTTCCGCGTCACCAGTCATAAGCATAGAAAACTTACCAAATGTCAGCTTACCTACAATGGAGTTATTATTTTGATGAACTTCACCTTTTTTGTCAGCCATCACTTCCCCTTTCCAAGGGGCATAGACCTCAAAATAAGCGCCATTTCCTAAGTCTAAAAGATCACCTTTATGAAGTGTTTCACGATGAATCTGTTTTGTCTCTATCATTTTTAAATAGGTTCTATAGGTACCACTATCGATATCGATGCCATTATCATAGACATGTTTAATCGGGATTGCTTTGGCAATAGCATAGAAACCGCCAATATGGTCCGCATGAGGATGTGTCAAAATGACATTTTCTAATTCTTTCACACCATATTTTTTTAATAAGGCGACCACCTGTGGTCTATGTTCAATATCGCCTGTATCAATCATGGAAAATCTATCACCAATTTGGAGTAAAATTGCATCTCCTTGTCCGATATCCAGTACATGGACCTTCATAGTACCAGTTGGTGCTTGCGTAGATTGACTGACCTCTGTCTTTGCAACATTTGCATTCGCCTGTGAAAGTTCTTTTCCACAGCCCAATAGACTAAGTAGTGATACTACCAACACACCTAACAAGAGTAGATATTTATATATTGATTTTTTCATTTTGAAGTACTTTCTAATTTCTACGTATTATCACAGAGGTATCATTCGCACATATCCATCCATAGAGGGTAATACTCGACCAATTCGCTGTGCCACTTCTGTAGGAGTAAATCCTGGACCACAATCATCGAGTGCTATATCTCCGGCTCGACTATGGGCATACACAGCAACATTAATAGCATTCATTGGATCCTGCTCTTGATTCAACAGAGAACCAATCACACCAGCTAATACATCACCCATGCCCCCAGTTCCCATATATGGGTTACCAGTTGTCGTTAGATATACTCTGCCAGCTGGGTTAGCCAGAATCGTTGGTTGTCCTTTAAGCACTACATATACATTGTACTCTTTCGCAAAGGCACTAGCATATCCAATGGGATCTTTGTTAAGCTCTCCTATACTTTTTCCTGTAAGAGCTGAAAATTCACCTAAATGCGGTGTTACTACAACGGCATGCCCTTTTTTACCTAATGTATACGAGCACTGTTTTAATAATGATACATCATTAGAAATCGCTATGAGACCATCTGCATCAAGTACCATGTGGCTATCTGTAACAGATTGCATCCATTGAAGTAAATGTTTCCTATCAGTATTACTCCTGCCACCACCAGGGCCAATGACTACTGTGCTATTCCCATCTAGTTGTTCTACATTGTTACAATCACGAATCATCATTTCAGGGCGACTCAAGGAACGCAACGCATCTAACTCATTTGTACCAGACAGTATAGTGACCTTTCCAGCTCCACTACGTAAAGCTCCTTCAGCACTTAATATGGGAGCCCCATAAACTCCCGGAGAACCACCGACAATATAAACATGTCCATTGGTCCCTTTATGGGCAATGGGAGAACGAGGCTCTACATACAAGGAATCTGCATTGTTCCAATAGATTTCGGACCAATTATGATCAGACTCCCCTAAGGCATGATGGGGAAAAGGATATCCAATACTGCCTACGGTCATTTTCCCTACATATTGTCGCCCTGGATACATAAGCATTCCCACTTTAGGAGCTAATAATGTAATCGTTTCATCTGCTCTGAATGAGGATACATCGGCATTTCCTGTTAAGCCATTTACACCACTAGGAATATCGATAGCAATACATGTTCGTATCTCACTGTTAGAACGCCATGCTTTACATTGTTCAAAAATAGATGCTATCTGTTCTGGCAATACACCGTGAAAGCCTGTACCAAACACACCATCTACCACAATACTCACATCCCGTAATATATGGGAGGGTATTAGATTTCCATTAGACTGCATCATCTCATCAGTCACAATCGTAATCGTATCTTCTAGAGTATGTACCACCTTCCATTGTTGTTGAAACAAAGGAGATCCTTCGTCTGGATTCCCACACACAACAACATAGGGCGTCACTTCAGGCACTTCTCTTAACAATCGTGCTGCCACTAAGGCATCACCACCGTTATTGCCAATGCCACAAAGAAATAAAACTCCCTTTGGCCTCTTTATTTCTTGTATGTATCTATATACTACCTCAAAAACAGATCGTCCCGCTTGTTCCATTAAATGAGATACTGGAAGTCCTAAACTTTCAATATATTGATCTACTATGTTAACTTGCTTTGGAGTTAAAAGTCGCATAGGTCTATCCTCTAATATACAATGACAGTACTCGTAGCATATTCACGACAATGACTAATAGAAACTTGCATCGTTTCATATCCTAAGGCTTTCATTTGTTGTCCAAAATAGCCTGTACAAGTAAGGACAGGTGCCCCCCATGCATCGTGAGTAATCTCAATATCCTGCCAAGAACCGTGGCGAAATCCTGTCCCCAAGGCTTTTACACAAGCTTCTTTCGCCGCAAAGATGCCCGCAAAGGATGCTGCTGCTTGTTTGTTACGTCCCCACGCATAGTTTCGTTCGTATTCTGTAAATATTCGTTGTAAAAAAGTATCCCGTTCAATCGCTTGTTCCATACGATGAATTTCTATGATATCTGTACCTACTCGAATCATCTTAGCCTCGTAATCTGGCAATCATCATCGCTCTATCTTCTGCTCCGAATACAGCAGAACCAGCTACTAATAGAGTAGCCCCTGCTTCACGCACTAATGGAGCTGTTTCCAAGTTAATACCACCATCTACTTCTACAACAGCTTTTGTATTGCCTACCGAGTCCAATAGTTCTCGAGCTTGCTTTACTTTTTTTACTGCATTATGAATAAACGATTGGCCGCCAAATCCTGGATTTACACTCATAATTAAAATTAAATCTAAATCTTCTGCAATATCTTCCAGTAAGGAAACTGGCGTAGATGGATTTAAAGAAACGCCTGCTTTCATACCAGTTGCTTTGATAGCTTGAATCAAACGATGCGCATGTGGCACAGCTTCCCAATGAAAGGTGAAATACTCCACACCTATCTTGGCATACTCTTCTACATAATCACCTGGATTTTCTACCATTAAATGTACATCAAAAGGCAATTTCGTATGTGGACGCAATGCTTTTACCACAGGAGCACCAAATGTTAGGTTTGGCACAAAATGTCCATCCATCACATCAATATGTAATAAGTCAGCACCACCTTCTTCGATAGTACGAATATCTTCTCGCAAATTAGAAAAATCTGCCGATAACATAGATGGGGCAATTTGAATCATCTTATCGTCTCCTTTGATCTTCAAGTTCTGATTTAATCGTCAAATAGGATTGGTATCGTTGCTCACTAATCTGCCTATTAGCTAAGGCATCTTTCACAGAACAAATAGGTTCATGACTATGGGAACAAGGACTAAACTTGCATCCCCTATCATGGTCACCAAACTCAGGGAATGTATGCACTAACTCTTCTACAGTCATCCCTGTATGCTCTAGAGCTGAAAATCCTGGTGTATCCATGATAAAGGAACTTTCATCCAAGCTGTATAAAGAGGCATGGCGCGTCGTATGGCGACCACGTTTAATCTTATCGCTAACAGCCCCTGTTTGAAAGGCAAAATTCGGATCTACTGCATTTAGCAAACTACTTTTACCTACGCCAGAAGGGCCGGCAAAGGCACTGATTTTACCATGTAATACATGGCGTAACTCCTCAATCCCTTCACCAGTATATGTGGACGTGCAGAGTACAGTGTAACCGATATTTTCATAGATAGATTTCAGTTTCATCGTATCTTCTGTATGCAAATCATATTTATTAATCACTAGTACTGGAGGAATATGACTATGATGAATCATCACTAATAAACGATCCAATAATAGAGGATGAATATCTGGCTCTCTAGCTGCTACCACTACAATGACTTGGTCAATATTGGCAATGGCTGGTCTACGCAAAGAATTTCTTCGTGGTTCAATCGTATCAATCCAAGAATCTTCTGTAATTGTCACTGAATCACCTACTAAAAGGGAATATCGTTCTTTTTTTAATCGACCACGCACTTTACATTCATGCACATCTCCATTTGGAGTCTGCACATAAAAGTAGCCATTCATATTTTTAATTACAACACCTTGTTCCATAGTCTCTCCTATAAGGATTGTTCTTGCACTAATGCATTGTTTAAGTACACCTGTACGCGTACATTTCCAGATCCTGATACACTTTTCACAATACGATCTCCAGGCGCATTTGTACCATCATAGACAACACGACCGCCATCGTCATCAATAACCACTAGCTTGATATGCTGGGAGGCACGTCCATTTGGTACGGTTATATCTACTACACCTTTTGTAGTACCATTTTGTTTACTATTAGTAGTATCTTTTTTGGCATCTTTTGCTTGCCCTACTAGAGAAATACTTTCATCACGTTTTACGGAAGATCCTGGTGCTGGGCTCACTTCAATTACAATTGCAGAATCCTCATTAGAGCCTGCTATTTTACTAATGCTTAATCCTAAATTTCCCAATGCTTCTTTAGCTTCTTTAATTGTCATACCCACTACATTAGGTATCTCTACCATGGTAGATTTTGTTTCATTAATCGTAATATCTACGGTTGCATTTTTAGAGGCTTTACCGCCTGGCTGTAAGCCTTGACTAATAATAACTCCATCATCTTTACTAGTGTCACTTACATAGGATATCTTACCAATTGATAGGCCTAAGGCTTTCAACTTTTCTCTTGCCTGATCAAAACTCATCCCTTGTAGATCTGGTATTGTTATATCACCAGCACCTTTACTAACCACCAAATGAACCATCCGTTGTTCTTTTACTGTTTCACCTGGCTCAGGACTCTGTGAAATAACCTGCCCTGCAGGTACATCAGAGTTAGTTACCTCTGAACTAGAGACTCGAAGATGTCGTTCTTCCAACAATCGTGTAGCCACACTTAATTGTTTGCCCACCACGTTTGGCACATCTACTGTGGAATTACTCCAAAAGTTACCAAAACTCAAGAAGGCCCATAAAAAGGCAAGCAAAAAGGCAAAAACAGCACCACCAATGACATATTTTTGTGGTAAGTTTCCAAGTTTTGCCAATATTCCTTCTTGTGAATCAGCCTCATCTTCCATAGTGTCTGTCTCCATAGGAGGTAATACTTGTGTAGCAAAGTCATGCTGTAATGGTCGTGTCGAAGTACTACCACGATAACCTAAAGACATCCGTAAAGCTTGAATCATCTCAGAAATAGAACCAAATCTCTTACCAGGTTCTTTTTCTAATGCTGTCAAAACAACTTGCTCTAACTGTGCTGGAATCTGTGGATTCTTAATACGTGGTGCCAATACTCGATCACGTACATGTTGTAAGGCTACACTAACTGGTGTCTCTCCTCTAAAAGGAACTTCTCCCGTTAATAATTCATAAAGCACAACCCCTAATGAATAAATATCTGTACTCACATTAATACTTTTTCCACTAGCTTGTTCTGGAGAAATATAATGAGCTGATCCCATTACTGAATTTGTATACATCATCGTAGCTGCTGTATTAATTGCACGAGCAATGCCAAAGTCAGTTACTTTGATACGGCCAGAATCTGTAATTAAAATATTATGCGGTTTTATATCACAATGTACTATGCCCATCATGTGTGCATGCTCCAAGCCCTCTGCAATAGCTACTACTATTTTTACAGCCTCTTGCACAGATACTTGATTACCATGATGTTGAATATACTCTTTCAATGTACATCCAGATACATATTCCATAATAATGTAATGAAAGCCTTGATCAAAGCCTACATCATACATACTAACAACATTGGGATGATTTAATTTACCAGCAGCTTGCGCTTCTCGCTTAAACCGAGCCACAAAATCTTGATCACTACCAAAATTTTGATGCAAAATTTTAATGGCCACAGGTCTTCCTAACAATGTATCTTTTCCAAGATATACGTCGGCCATGCCGCCAACACCTATTTTTTGCTGTACTTCATAGCGATGGTCAAAGACCAATCCTACTAATGTAAGTCTATCCATAAGTCACCTCTTTATATACGTCCTAGTACGATTGTCACATTATCTCGTGCTCCCGCATCATACACAAGGTGCACTAAATCTTCTAACGCTCTATTTTCATTTTGTTCTTCAGAAAGAACTTGTTCAATCTTGGATTCTTCAATATAACCAGATAAACCATCACTACAAAGTAAGATTCGGTCATTTTGAAATAATTCTATCATCCCTGTATCGACTTCTACCGATTCATAGACGCCAATCGCACGGGTTAACATATTCCGTTTAGGATGATGAAGAACTTCTTCTTCTGTAATCGTTCCAGCTTCTACTAACTGTTGTACCATAGAATGATCTTTTGTCATGCGTTGTAAGCCTTTTTCGCCATATATATATAAACGGCTATCTCCTACGTGAGCCCAATATAAAATATTATTTTGCACATAAGCCACAACAGCAGTAGTTCCCATACCTTCTAATTCCTTATAGGATTGGCTTTTTCTATACACCATATGATTTGCCTCTAGTATGGCATTTCGCAATACATGAGCAGATACTTCTTTAGACTTTTCTACTACATTTACAATAGCATCTACCACCATAGTACTAGCATATTCTCCACCAGTATATCCACCCATACCATCTGCTACAATTAACAGCGGTCCTTGTGCATAAAAGCGATCTTCGTTTCGCTGGCGAACTAGCCCAGTTTTACTAATTCCTAAACTAATCATACCCTTCCTTCTTTCAAAGATTGTTGATGTTGTATTTTTAATTGTCCACAAGCTGCTTGGATTTCATCTCCCATTTCCTTACGAATCGTTACAGACACACCATAGGATTCTACAATAGACTTAAACTCTTGCATTGCTTTCATAGACGGTTTATATAAATTAATATGTTCATTTCCATTGACAGGAATTAAGTTGACATTACAATGAGGAAATTGTTTTGCAATACTACCTAGTTCATGAGCTTCTTTTTCAGATGTATTCACATCTTTAATTAAAATATATTCAAAGGTTACACGGCGTTCTGTCCGTCGATAATATTCTGCCACAGCATCTAGCACATCTTGTAAAGCATACGTCGCCCCTATAGGCATAATTTCTTTTCGTTTTTCATCAGTAGTAGCATGCAATGATAATGCTAATGTGATAGGTAGTTCCAGTTCTGCAAAACGATAAATATTGGGTACTAAACCACATGTAGATACAGTCATTCGACGATAACCTATATTAAAGCTTTCTTTTTCATGAATAAATTGCAATGCTTCCATAGTGTAATCGAAGTTTTGTAATGGTTCTCCAGATCCCATGACAACAATGGAGTTGACTTCTTCTTTGATGATACTTTCAAACAATAACAACTGCCCAACAATTTCAGCTACCGTCAGATTCCGGAATAGGCCTTCTGTAGTGGATGCACAAAAAATACATCCCATTGCACATCCCACTTGAGATGACAAACACACAGAGTTCCCATAGTGCTGCTTCATCAGTACCGTTTCTACTTGATGCCCATCAGAAAATCTGAGCAATAATTTCTTTGTATTTCCATCAGAACTAGTAGATTCTCGCACCACCGTAGGAAGTGTAATTGTACAGTGTGTAGCAAGCCATTCACGCATTGTCTGTGGAAGCTGTAACATATCTTCCATAGAGAATACGTGACGTTGATAAATATAATCCATAATCTGTTTGGCTCTAAACTTTGGAAACCCTCCATCTGTCACAACTTTACTTAATGCTGGCAATGAAAGGCCAAGTAATTCTATCATGCTCTCTCCTTACGTAAACGGGCTATAAAAAATCCATCCATATCATATACATGCGGTAATAAAGTAACCATAGGACCTTCTGCTGCAAACGGCAACAAGGGAGCCACATCTTCTAATATAAAATTAGGGTTTTCTCGTAAAAAGTTTTCTACAACCCCTTCATTTTCCAATGTATTTATAGTACACGTAGAATATACCAAATATCCCCCTACTTTTACATAGGAACTAGCATTTTGCAATATTTGTTTCTGTAACATTGGCAATTCTTGTAATTGAGATTCCTCTTTTCGCCAACGCATATCTAATTTCTTCTGTAAGATTCCTAGTCCTGAACATGGTGCATCTACTAGTACCGCATCAAAAGACTCTTTCCATTGTTCTTCTTTAACTGTAGCATCCCCTTGCTGTGGTTGCACATTAGATATTTTCATGCGTTTTGCATTTGCCTGCAACAGTTCTACTTTATGTTCATGAATATCCGTAGCTACGATAGTTCCTGTATTATCCATAAGGGTTGCCATATGTAATGTTTTACCACCCGGCGCTGCACAGGTATCTAAAATACGCATATGTCCTTTAGGTTGTACTGCATAAGCTACAGCCATAGAGGCTTCGTCCATGAATGTCATCAATCCCTCTTGTACCCATTTTGCTTCCTGCAATTGTCCTTTGTGAGATTTGATGATAATTGCATCTGGAATCATATGACTAGGCTCTACCACCCAATTTGCCTGTGAAAGCTCTTCTAATAAATCATGCCGGCTAATTCGTAAAGTATTCACTCGCGCTGTCAATAATGGAGTTTCATTGAACCATTCACAGAGATCAATTGTTTCTTCTAGACCTCGTTGCTCTATCCATAAACGGACTAGCCATAAAGGTTGATTATAAATATAGGAAATTCTCTCCGTTTCCGAAGTGGCTAAAGCATCTACTCCAATATCTTCGCGCTGTCGATCTACATTACGAAGTACAGCATTGACAAAGCGGTCTGTACCAGGTGCCACTTTTTTGGCAAGCTTTACACTTTCATTCACCGCAGCACTAGAGGGTACCTTATCCATATAGAGCAATTGATACACTCCGAGTCTAAGAATTTCTAGTACAAAAGGAGATAATTTTTTAACCGGTTTCTTGGTAAAGTGAACGATAACGGCATCCAAGTAGTTTTGGCGTCGCACCACACCATATACCAACTCTGTAAAGAATCTACGATCTAAATCCTCTAGTCTTTCTTGCATCATATACTGAGGCAATACAATATTGGCATACTTCTTATCTCGATGTATATCTACTAAGGCTTTCATAGCTAGGCGCCGAATGTTTTTATGTTCTTTCTTTTGTTTCGTTTCCATAGAGTAACCTTTCTATGACAAGTCTAATGTCTTCTGTATTGACTCGCGTATTACAACAAGGACCACAAGGTCGTTCATTTAAGACACCAATTACAGGAATAGGAAATACATCTGCCATACCACTAACTAAGTCTCTTTCACAGGCGATAGCCACAATCGCTTGAGGACGAATTTCCTTAATTTTTAAACGTGCTAATGTACCACCTGTGACTACCACAAAATGACATCCATAGGTATCTGCAATATCTAGCAAGGTTCCTACTTGGCATCCCCCACAGCGCTTACAATTATGTACATCTGTAGTCACTTTATGTACACAGCTAGATAATTGTATGCAATGCGGTGTAAGCAATAATAATCGTTCTGGTTCCACGCGATACACTTGGGTGCTCACGAGATGATTAATTAACGCAATCAAGGATTGACTCACTTCATCCTTTGTATACCCAAAACATCTAGCTAAGACCGTGACCAAAGGAAATAAAAGATATAACCCACGATTGGATAGTCGCAATAAAATCGGATGTTGTATAGGATATATTGTGACTAATGCCATGTATATCCACATGGACCACCCAATCAATATAGGTAGTAGTAGCGCACTCTCTACGATAGGCCCGACAACAGGTCCCCATTGGGATAAGCTAAGATGCATCATCCAGACTATCCAACCCCATACCATGGAAATCAATAGCATTGCCACAGCCGTCACTGTTAAATATAGACGATAAGATTTATTCATCGCCAAAGCAAGCTCCTACTGCTAACTGATGACCACGAGCAAAATCACCTGCATTCATTCGTTTTTTATTTTCAGGCTGCACTTCTGTGACACGTAAGACCCCGTGACCAGTGAAAATACTGAAAGACTCTTTATCTACATGCACTATTGTCCCCTCTTTAGGATAGCCACAAGCCCCTTGTAAATGTTCAGGGGCATACTTGGAGGTAGGGTCTACTTTTGCATGCCAGAACTTAATCCGTTTACCCTCTAAGAATGTATAACATCCAGGACTGGGATTGAAAGCTCTTATTTTCGCAGCTAATGTATGTGCTGGTTCTGTAAAGTTAAGATGTCCCATCTCTTTTGTAATTTTTCCTGTTTCAATAGCTTCTTCATGATTTTGAGGGACTCTTGTTAACGTACCTGATTGTAAAGCATCTACGGCTGGTACAATCATCTGTGCCCCTAATTTTGCCAAAGCTGTAAAGATTGTACCAGATGTATCCTCTTCTGTAACAGGAATACGTTCCATTAACAGAGTATCACCTGTATCTAATCCTTCGTCCATATGCATAATAGTCATACCAGTTTCTGACTCTTCATGAAGAATCGCATATTGAATAGGTGCTGCACCTCTAAATTTCGGTAATAAAGAAGCATGTAGATTAATACACCCCAAAGGAGGCTGATGAATAAGCCAAGGAGGCAAAATTTTTCCATAAGCAATGACTACCACAATATCAGGAGCCAAGGATTCTAATAGTTCTTCCGCTTCTTCATTGCGCAAGGATTTTGGTTGATACACAGGAATATCATGCTCTAATGCCAACTCTTTCGTCGGCGGCATTTGTAACTTATTACCTCGCCCTTTCGGCTTATCTGGTTGACAAAATACACCTACTACAGTGTGTGGACTATCGATTAAAGCCTGTAACGTTGGGACTGCTATATCTGGAGTACCCATAAATACTATACGTAATGGATTCATTATTGTTGTTCCTTTTTATGGATAAAAATCTCATTGGGATTCACTAACTTTTCCACAAATAAAATACCATTTAAATGGTCGATTTCATGCTGAAAAATACGAGCTAAAAAGCCTTCTGCCTTAATTTTTATCTTTTTATTATTTCGATTGATACCATGTACTTCAATTTTGTCATATCGCTCTACATCGCCGAATAGTTCTGGTACGCTCAAACAACCTTCTAAGCCTACTTGAGAACCTTCTTTTTTCACGATTTCTGGGTTGATGACTTCAATTAAACCATTTCCATCATCTAGTACAATAATTCGTTTGGATACGTTGACTTGTGGTGCCGCCAAGCCTACACCATCTGTTTTATACATAGTTTCAGCCATATCATCTAATAATTGACGAATCTTTTTATTTACGAACTCTACCGGTTCTGCTATTTGTTTTAACACAGGATGCCCTGTTTTCATGACTTCTAAAACTGCCATAGTCCCTCCTATACTGGATCCACATCTATATAGATATGGGGCAATGTAAATATATCTGAATGATACATGTGTGATTTTAAATTCGATAAATCAATACCACGAATCATAATACAAAGTCGATACATATCTCGTATCTTTGCGGCGCCATTTTCATAGGGCCCTAGTATATCAATGCGCTGACCTTCACAAGCCTGGCGCAAAGTGTTGGCTAATTCTGTCGCTCTTGTTCGTACTACTGAAAGCTTTTCATCTAATAAGGTAATTTGTATCATTTCACCAATTGGTGGATACAACAAAGCTTTACGAGCCTCTATTTCTTCCTCATAAAAGCTAACATAATCATGGTGCGTGCTGTGCTGAATAGCATAATGTTCAGGACTATAGGTTTGTACCACTACTTTTCCTGATTTATTACCACGACCAGCACGACCAGCTGCTTGCGTTAGCAAATTAAATGTTCTTTCAGAAGCCGTATACACAGGAATATGCAATACAGAATCAGCAGTAATAATTCCCACTGCAGTAACATTTGAAAAATCATGTCCTTTTGCCACCATTTGCGTGCCCAACAAAATATCATATTGACCAGCACCAAAGGCTTCTAAAATACGCTGAGATTCTCCTTTTTTAGAAGTTGTATCTTGATCTAGACGAGCAATTCTAGCTTGTGGAAAACGTTTTGCTAATTCTTCTTCTACTTTTTGCGTGCCTGTACCAAAAAATTTAATTTTATGGCTACCACAATGCGGACAAATTTGAGGCACTTTTTCATGATGGTCACAGTAATGGCAACGCAAGTCCTTCCCCGCTTGATGATACACCATAGATATATCACAGTGAGGACAATGGATAGGTTTACCACAGTCACGACACATGACAAATGTACTATGACCTCGACGATTCAGCAAAAGAATGATTTGCTCACGTTTCTGTAGTGTTTCTTGGATTAAAGTATCTAACGCCATAGAAAATACAGAGTAATTCCCATAGAACATTTCTTCTTTCATATCCACAACAGTCACCTTAGGCATAGGTTGATGAAAAATACGATGCTCTAAAGATAGTAACTCATAGATACCTTGGCTCGCTAAATAATAAGCCTGTACAGACGGTGTAGCAGACCCAAAAATAAGCGGACATTGATGGCTTGCACTGCGCCATCTTGCCACCATTCGCGCATCATAACGAGTCATATCTTGTTGTTTATAAGATGGGTCGTGTTCCTCATCGACTACAATAAGACCGATATCTTCTGTAGGTGCAAACACTGCTGAACGAGCACCTATGATAATATGGCTATCTTTCCGACGTAAACGCTCCCAATTGTTATAACGTTCCGCTTTTGTTAACTGGCTGTGAAAAACGACCACTTCTTGACCAAACTTCTCTACAAATCGTCGCACTATTTGCGTAGTTAAGGCAATTTCTGGAACTAGTATAATAGCAATCTTATCTTGTTGAATCGTCTCTTGTGCAGCTTTTAGATATACTTGTGTTTTTCCACTACCTGTCACACCATGGAGTAAAAACGCTTTACTTTTCTGGTTAGCAATACACTCCTGAATAGGTTCGTATACAGCCTGCTGCGACTCAGTTAAAGGAATGTCTATACTATCCACAACTTCCTCATACCGTGTTTTCGTCATTTCATACCGCCAATCTATGTCGATATGAGAACATTCTTTTACTTGCTTAATGACAGGCAAACTAAATCCTGCCAATCGTAAGGCACTTACTGAGGTTGCTCCATGTTCTAATAAGTATTCCGCCAACAAACGTTGCTTTTGTTTCCTCACTCCAAATAGTTCTACATGAAAGGAATCCTTAGGCACAAGCCATTCAATTTTAGGTCTATCATAAGATTTTAATTTACTTTTATCGACAGTGAATAAGCTTAACGCTTCTGCGAATGTACATAGGTAATACTCGCTTAGCTTACGAGCTGTACTAAGCATTTCCGATGAAAACCAAGGTGTTGGATCTAATACCGATAATATGGGTTTGATCACAAATGATGGATTTTCTATGTCACTATAACCTACAAGAATCCCCTCTTCTTTAGAGGCTCCTAAGGGAACTGCTACGCGAGTTCCAATAGGCACCTCTCCGAATGAGTCAGGTATTTCATAGGTTAAAGGTTTATTCAATTGTTTCGCAGGACGATTAATAATAATTTCACCTAAACGCATCATAACCTCCTGACTAAACACTCTCCATTATACCACGTTTGTACCTACGATTCATACTATTTCATACCCTACTTCTACACATTTGCATATGATGAAATTTCTTTTAGGAGTAAGATGATAGGACAAAATCACTTGGTAGTCTAATTCCATCTTCTTATAAGATGTAAACACATGACAACCTAGACTCTTATAATTTATATACATAACAACTGGGGTAACAAAAATAGAGGACAAAGACATACGTCTTTATCCTCTATATATGTATCATTCAAAAGCGAAGGGCAAATTAATCTATTATAAGCCTGCTTCTTTACGAAGTACTTCTGCTTTATCTGTGCGTTCCCATGGAAGGTCTACATCTGTACGACCAAAGTGTCCATAGGCAGCAGTTTTTTTATAATGTGGTTTCAACAAGTCTAACATTTCAATGATACCTGCTGGACGAAGATCAAAATGTTTACTTACTAATGCAGAGATTTTTTCTTCTTCGATTTTTGCAGTACCAAATGTTTCCACCATGATAGATACAGGTTTCGCTACACCAATTGCGTAAGCTACTTGTACTTCACATTTATCAGCAAGACCAGCTGCTACGATATTTTTAGCTACATAACGAGCTGCATATGCTGCGGAACGGTCAACTTTTGTAGGATCTTTACCGGAGAAAGCTCCACCGCCATGACGAGCCATACCGCCATAAGTATCTACAATAATTTTACGACCTGTCAAACCAGCATCGCCTTGTGGACCACCGATTACGAAACGACCAGTTGGATTGATAAAATATTTAGTATTTTCATCGATGAATCCTTCTGGAAGTACTGGATCGATAACATATTTTTTAATATCTGCTTGGATTTGTTCCAATGTTACTTCTGGACCATGTTGTGTAGAAATAACGATAGTTTCAATACGTTTTGGTTTACCATCAACATATTCTACAGTTACTTGTGTTTTACCATCTGGACGAAGGTAATTCAAAGTATTATCTTTACGAACTTTTGTTAATTGACGAGATAAACGGTGTGCCAAGCTAATAGGCATAGGCATTAATTCTTCTGTTTCATTAGATGCGAAACCAAACATCATACCTTGGTCACCAGCACCGATTTTATCAAAGGCATCACTACCACCTTCACGAGATTCTAATGCTTCATCAACACCCATCGCAATGTCTGCAGATTGTTCGTCAATCGCTACGTTAACGCCACAAGTATCAGCATCAAAACCGAATTTTGCACGAGTATAGCCGATTTCACGAATTGTATCGCGAACAATGTGAGGAATATCTACATATGTATTGGTAGTAATTTCGCCTACTACATGAACTTGGCCTGTTGTTACTAATGTTTCACAGGCAACGTGCGCTGTTGGATCTTTTTCTAAAATAGCATCCAATACAGCATCTGAAATTTGGTCAGCAATTTTGTCTGGATGACCTTCTGTTACAGATTCAGAAGTGAAAAATACATGTTTTTCTGCCATGAATAAACCTCCAATAAAAAAATTCCTCATCCCAAGATGAGGAATTATATCCCCATCTTCCGATCAAATATCGTTGGATTTAGCACCTCTTCCATCAGGAATGGTTGCTGTAGCTTCACAGGGCCTTTCCCTCCACTACTCTTGATGAGACTTGTATCATACATATAATACTTAGTTTAAAATCACTACCATGTATTATAGCATAGATTTATAGGTCTGCCAAGGCTTGAATAATGCGTTCTGCCACATCAAGTTTCGACATATTAGGTAAACTTACAATTTGATCTCCAGGATAAATAAATGTCACTTCATTTGTATCTACATCAAATCCAGCATTGGATTTACTTACATCATTAGCTACTAACATGTCCAAATTCTTTTTGCGCACTTTTTCTTTTCCATAGGCAATGACATCTTGCGTTTCCGCTGCAAAACCAATTAATTTTTGTTGCTGTTTACGCTCTCCTAAGCTTGCTAAAATATCTGGATTTTTTACCAACTCTAATATCATAGTTTCTTGTTTTTTTATTTTATTATTTGCTACCTCAGCCACACGATAGTCCGCCACAGCCGCAGCCATAATCACCGCATCTGCAGAGTCATAGTGACTATCTATAGCCTCTTTCATCTCTGTAGCAGAACAAACTATAATACGCTCTACACCAATTGGCACAGCAAGATCTGTGGGAGCAGATACCAAAATTGTCTTAGCACCGGCTTGGGCTGCTTTTAATGCTACCGCGTATCCCATCTTTCCACTAGATCGATTCGTAATATATCGAACTGGATCAATTGCTTCTTGCGTACCACCGGCACTGACGATAACCGTTTTACCTTGCAGTAGTTCTGTTTTCCCTAAATGAAAGTCCACCCAGTCCATAATTTTTTGCGGATCTGGCAAACGCCCTTTTCCTTCTACCCCACATGCTAGGAGTCCACTGTCAGGTTCTAGCACATGAACTCCTCTACCACGTAAGATAGATAAATTTTCTTGCACAGTTGGATGGGCATACATGTTACTATTCATAGCTGGACATACAAATACAGGGGCCGTTGTGGCCAATAATTGGGTAGATAACATATCATCTGCAATTCCATACGCCATTTTAGCAATCATATTAGCCGTTGCAGGTGCTATCACATAAGCATCTGCCCAAGTTGCATAGGCAATATGCTCTACATTCCAATCCTGTACATTTTCAAACATTTCCACAGCCACTTTGTGTTTACTAATTTCACCAAACACAAGGGGACTCACAAATTTAGTGGCATTTCTCGTCATTACCACTTTTACTTCTGCTCCCGCTTTATATAAACGGCTTACTAACTCTACTGCTTTATAAGCTGCTATTCCTGCTGTTACACCTACTACAATATGCTTACCCTTCAAAGGTCTCACCTTCCTATAGAACTAATTCAATTAATAGACTTTCTATACTTACCCTATTATACAGTATCTGGATAAGTAATACATCAATATTTTTATCCATAAAGACTCAAAATATCTTTATCCACGAAAAAAGCTGTATACAAATTAAAAGGAGCATAATTTGTTACAGCTTTTTACGTATTTATATGATGAATATAAAATCCATCAATGATTAACCTCTACAGAGGTAATGATAAATGAACTACTGTCTTTACCGGCTTCTTGGTACCATCTAATTTTTTAAATCCTAAGCTTGTATATAATTCTTTTGCATTTTCCATACTTGGCAAGCTATCTAGTAGCAATGTTTTATATCCAAATTCACGAGCATCTTCTACTACCATTTTAGCCATATTTGTACCTAAAGAACTGTGCCTAAATGCTGGACGAACATACAACCGTTTCATAGCCGCGGTTTTACTATCTACATAACGCAACGCAACACAGCCTGCTGGTTTGTTATCGATAAAGGCAATATACAAGGCTTCACCTTCACCTTTATATTTTTCTTCCAGTCCATGAAACTCTCTTAAATTAGCAGATACTCCTAATGATTGTACATACTCTACAAACAAATCTTTTACTTCATCAATATAATCGTGGCCATTACGAATTTCAAAATTCATAGTATACCTCCTCATAGTATTACATGAAACTGATATTGTTAGTATTCGACGAAATTATAAAAACTCCTTTTATTTTTTTAATTTTGTATGACTAGCAAATATAAAAATCTCTAATTTTAATAAAAAGCACCTTTTAAGAGTACCTCTCAAAAAGTGCTTAATTAATGTTATTTGTGCAATGTTTGACGATTTTCTTGCAATGCTTCTAATGTACGCTCTAAATTAGATTCTACATATTTGAATACATCACTAGCATATTGAATAGAACTATTTTTGAGTTCTTCCGAAGATTTATTAGCCTCTGCAATAATATGATTAGCATGTTCTTGTGCTTGTTTTACCAATTCACTTTCTTCTGTTAATTTTTGAATGTATTCTTTCGCTTGTTCAATTAATGCATCCGCTTGTTTTTGACCTTCCGCTACAATACGATCACGCTCTGCTACAATACGACGAGATTCTTCTAATTCAAGAGGCAAAGATTCTGTTAATGCATCTACAATACGCATAATTTCTTCTTCTTCAATTAATTTTTTATTTGTCATAATCATATTGTTACTAGTAACAATTAAATTTTCCAACTCTTCTAATAATTTTTCTGTTCTCATGATGTCCTCCTATTTATCTTGTTTTCTATGAAATTTATCTTCCAATGCTTGTTTCACAACTGTAGGTACTAAGCCATCTAACTTACCACCATACCTAGCCAATTCCCGTATACCTGTAGAGCTTACAAAGGCATATTTATTATTGGTCATAATAAAAACAGTTTCAATCTCATCATCCAAATATTTTGAAAACAAAGCACGTTGAAATTCATATTCAAAGTCACTTAAAGCTCGAAGTCCACGGATGATGATATGACTATCTCGTGATTTCACATACTCATTCAACAAACCGCTTCCAAAATCAACTTCAATGTTAGAAATATGTGATACAGATTGACGAATTAACTCTGCCCTCTCATCCAAAGTGAATAAATACTTCTTATTTGGATTTTCTAAAATTACTACTATTAACTTATCCACTAATTTACTAGCGCGCTCAAATATATCTATATGTCCATTTGTAACAGGATCAAAACTACCTGGACAAACTCCAATTCTCACAGTATAAGCCCCTTTCTATGGTTCTCGACAAAGAATGTCAACGCGAGTATACCCAAAGGATAAAGCTTTCACAACCACCCACTTAGGCAATAATTCTAGAGTTTCATTCTTATGGCGTTCTATAATTAAAAAGCCATCTTCGGTAAGTAATTGTAACTCGTCCACTAAGTCCAAAGTTTTTTGAACATACCCTTTTTCATAAGGGGGATCTGAAAATATTAACTGAAACTGCTTTCCTTGTAACCGTGTAAGTGCTGATTCCATAGTACATTTCATAATTTCTAATCGATCATCTACTTTACAGTGTCGGCTATTACTTTGGATACAATCAACAGTGCGTGTATCTACTGCGATGGCATGACTAGCACCTCGACTTAAGGACTCTATGGCTAATGCGCCAGTACCCGAAAACAAATCTAGCACCTGAGCTTCAAAAAATCCTCTTCGACTTTGTATAACATTACAAATACTCTCACGCACTCGATCTTGTGTAGGTCTTGTATCCATCCCCTTCGGAGCCTGTATAGTATGCCCTTTGGCTGTTCCTGAAATAATTCTCATATAATTTACTACCTATACTTGTATATTCTACATGATTTTACTATGGGGTACAATAGATTTTTTATAAAATCTTCCTCATAATCTGTTACTTATTACAAACTTCTTGTTTTACATCTCGCATCATTAACTGCATCAACACCTCAGCAGGAGAAACTTGATGATATAATACCTCATACAAAGCATTAGTAATAGGCATATCAATCCCTTTTACTTTAGCTATGTCATATATAATACGTACTGCAAAAAAACCTTCTACCACCATTTGGGATCGATTAATGATATCCTCCATAGTTTCTCCATTTGCCAACTTTTGTCCAGCTCGCCGATTCCGACTATGGGGACTCATACAAGTAGCGATTAAATCTCCCATTCCTGAAAGCCCTGCATAGGTTTCTGATTTTGCTCCCATGGCAACACCAAACTTTGTCATTTCATGAAGACCACGAGTTAATAAGGCTGCTAACAAATTATCTCCTAATTGCATGCCATGTGCAATTCCCGCTGCTAAAGCAATAATATTTTTTGTGGCTCCTCCTAGTTCTACGCCGATTACATCTGTATTCCCATACACTCGAAAACTAGGACCTCCCAAAGCACGTTGCAAACTACATATAGCATCTACATTTTGACTTGCTACAACTGTGGCAGCCGGCAAACCACGGCCTACTTCTTCTGCATGATTAGGCCCAGATAAAATAGCCGTTGCTTTCACTAAGCCCTGTACCTCTTCTTCAATAACCTGAGATAATCGCTTTTCACTATCTTTTTCCAATCCTTTAGAGCAACCTACTATAATCATAGAAGGTCCTAGATAGGGCTTTAATTCTTGTAGAGTACGCCTCACATAAGTTGATGGAGTAACCATCAATACCACTTCTGCATCTTGTAAAGCTTTGCTATAAGAATGTTGAAACTCTAAAGTAAGTGGTAAAACTACATCTGGCAAATAAGGGTTAATACGATATTCACGCAAATAATTTGCTTTTTCTTCCGTGCGACAATACATCGTCACTTGATGCCCCGCCTCTAGCCCTTTTAGAGCTAATGCAGTGCCCCAGCTACCTGATCCAATGACTGCAATTTTCATAATTACTTATCCTTTGTAATACGTTTAACAGCTAATTCTTTTCCTTGCAAAAGACGTACAATATTTTCTCTATGACGGAATACGACAAATAATGCCGCTATAGCGCCAAAGATGATGTATGGTAAAGGTTCAGATAAACAATACATCACAATAGGCACAAGAGTAGCTGCTACGATAGATCCTAAGGACACATAGGAAGTAAACTTGACAATAATGCCCCATACAGCAAAGCAAATTATAGCCGCTATAGGAGATAATGCAATGAGTACCCCCAATCCTGTCGCAACCCCTCTACCGCCAGAAAAGCCAAGAAAAATAGACCAATTATGACCAATCATAGCACATAAGCCACCTACAATCATCCATTCTGGATTCGGCGAAAATAAGAGAACTCCTATGGCACCCTTTCCAGCATCCCCTAGGAAAACAGGCAAAGCAGCTTTCATCCCTAGTACACGATACGTATTGGTAGCACCAATATTTTTACTACCATATTGACGTACATCTGTATGAAAACATAGCTTTCCAATAATTAAACCTGTAGGAATAGAACCTATTACGTATGCAAGTAAAACTAATACAACAATTTCCACCGTTATCATTCTTCATCAGATCCCTTCTTACCACGAAGTACTAAGCGAATTGGAGTTCCCTCAAATCCAAAGGATTCTCGAAGTCGATTTTCTAAGAAACGCATATAGGAAAAATGAATCAATTCAGGTTCATTCACAAATAATATAAATGTTGGCGGTTTTACACTAGCCTGTGTCATATAATAAATTTTAGGAATACGTCCACCACGAGATGGCACTGGATTAACTGTTTGTGCATCCGATAATAATTGGTTCAACACACTTGTAGAAATACGCATATGTTGTTGCTCAGATACATATTTAATTAATTCTGCTAAGCGATGAACACGTTGTTTCGTTAAAGCTGAAGCAAACAAGATCGGAGCATAACGCAAAAATCCCATTTCATCATATATATCTTCTGTGAATCGCAATGTAGTTTTATCGTCTTTTTCAATCAAATCCCATTTATTGACAACGATGACTAAACCTTTTCCAGATTCATGAGCATAGCCAACAATTTTTTTATCTTGTTCAGTTACTCCATCTGTAGCATCTAATACTAAAACAACAATATCAGAGCGATCAATAGCACGGAGAGAACGAACAATACTATATCTTTCTACAGGTGCATCAATACGAGATTTACGTCGCATACCTGCTGTATCGATTAATACAAAATCCTGTCCATCATGACTCCAATGGGTGTCGATAGAATCACGTGTTGTACCAGCCACATCACTAACAATAACACGTTCTTGACCTAATAAGGCATTTGTTAGAGATGATTTACCCACATTAGGACGCCCAATCAAGGCTACATGGATTGTATCTTCATCTTCCTCACTAGCACTTTGTGGAGGAAAATGTTTCACTACATCATCAAGTAAATCACCTAAATTCATCAAATTTTTAGCAGAAATACCAATTGGGTCACCAATACCTAAATTATAGAACTCATAAATATTAGCCTGTTGATTTACACTATCGATTTTGTTAACTACTAAAATCACAGGCTTACCACTAGCACGCAACAAATTGGCCACTTCTTCATCAGCAATGGTAATCCCTTGCTTACCATCTACAACAAAGAGAATCACATCAGCTTCTTCAATCGCTAGTTGTGCCTGAAAACGCATCATTTTAGGAATTTCATGACTTTCTGCAGTAATAAACTCAATCCCACCAGTGTCAATCATAGTAAATTCACGTTGTAGCCATTCTGCATCAAAATAAATTCTATCACGTGTAACACCTGGAATATCTTCTACGATCGAAATTCGTTTATTAACAATGGCATTAAATAATGTAGACTTTCCTACATTCGGTCTTCCTACGACCGCAACTAATGGTTTTGACATGCTTTCACCTCATATTTCAACTTCCTTAAAGGAAGAGTAAGAACACATAGTTTATCAACTTATATTGTATCACATAAACGAAAGCAAAAAAAGAACAGTAAGTCCATTGGACCTACTGTTCTTCTATTATGTAGAAATTATTCAGCTTCTTCTTCAGTTGCTACTGGTTCCATTAACTCAGTTAATTTTAAACCTAATTTCTTTTCATCTTTATTGAAGGAAATTACTTCTACTTCTACTTCTTGGCCACGGCTCAAGTAGTCTTCTACTTTTGCATTGCGTTGTTTAGTCACTTGAGAGATGTGAAGTAAACCTTGGATATCATCGTTGATAGCAACAAATGCACCGTATTGTACTGTGCGAACTACTTTACCAGTTACTACATCACCTACATGGATAGTTTCTTCTGCAACGTCCCATGGGCTTTTGGATAATGCTTTTAAAGATAAAGAGATTTTGCTGTTTTCTTCATCAAAGGATTGTAATTTAACATCGATTTCTTGACCTACCGCTAACACGTCTTCAACGCGTTTAATTTTTTGCCAAGAAATGTCGGAAATGTGAAGTAAACCTTCGATTCCTCCGATATCAACAAATGCGCCATAAGGCATGATTTTACGAACAGTACCTTTGTAAGTACCGCCAACTTCTACATTTGCTAACGCTTCTTTTAATTTAGCTTGGCGTTCCACTTCAAGTACTTCACGACGAGAAAGAACTAAACGGTTTTTCTTTTCTTCAACTTCAAGTACTTTAGCTTCGAATTCTGTACCTACTAAGTTATCAAGGGATTTCACGAAGTGAATGTCACCTTGGGAAAGTGGAATAAAACCACGTAAAGACTTAACAGTTACGACTAAACCTGCAGGAATTGCATCCACACCTTTACAGATGATTGGTTCATCTTTTTCTTGTGCTTCAATAACATATTGCCAATCTTCATCTTTAGCCAAACGAGTGATAGAAAGATAAATTGGGCTATCTTCTTTGATGTGGTTAAGGATAACAGCTTTGATTTTATCGCCTTCCTTTAATACATCTTTAGCAGAAGCTGGTGTAGGGTATGCCATTTCTTTTCTCTCTAGTTGTGCTTCTGTTTTGTAGCCAAAGGATACATATGCACGTTCGTCATCGATTTGTACAACTTCCCCTTCAATCACATTACCTTTCTTAAATTCTTCTGCTTGCGCTTCTGATGCTGCAAATAATTCTGCAAAATTTTCCATCGTCTGAATGACCTCCTTAATTATCCAGTCTGGTGTCGATGCACCAGCCGTGACTCCTACTGTTGTGACGTCTTTCAACCACGTCATTTGTATTTCAGTAGCAGTTTCGATGTGGTATGTAGTACACCCTACATCACGACATACTTCTGCTAATCTAGTCGTGTTGCCGGAGTTCTTCCCACCTACCACGATCATAAGATCCACTTCTTTCGCCAAAGCTACAGCAGAATTTTGACGTTCCTCAGTAGCCTGACAAATTGTCTTGAAGATCTTTTGATCATTAGATTTTTGTTCTAATATTTTTATTATACTTTGAAACTTAAATTGTGAAAAGGTAGTTTGTACTACAACTCCAATTTTTTCCACGAATTGAATATTTCTAGCATCCTCTTCTGTTTCTACTATAATACCTTTATTACCTGCCCATAGATTAATACTCTTTACTTCTGGATGTTTCTTTTCACCCAAGATAATGAGCGTAAGCCCTTCATCAACAACTGACTTCGCATCTCTTTGTGCTTTTTGCACATGAGGACAGGTGGCATCTATAACTGGTAAACCTCTTGTTTCTGCCTCTTCATATACTTCTGGACCAACCCCATGGGAGCGAATGATAATAGTACCTTCTTCTACATCACTCAATTCATTAATGGCATAGACACCATTATCTTCTAACCGACCTACTACTTGAGGGTTATGAATAATTGGTCCCAATGTATAACTCAAATCTTGTGAGTCTGCTGCTTTTTCTGCCATAGTAACAGCACGCTTTACGCCGTAGCAAAACCCACAATTTTCTGCTAATCGTATTGTAAACATAGCATTCCCCTATTTATACTTACCTGCTTTATATTCATCAATCATAGTTTGGATAGCTGTTTTTACCACATCATTCACGTCTGCAATAGCCTCTACAGTTGCTTTTGCTTTTGCTACTACAATCGGTTTTCCAATAATAACAGCTACTTCTCCACGAATCATTTTATCGCTTCCTACAATGGCTATCGGTACTACTGGTACCCCTGTACGCAACGCCATCGAAGCTACGCCATCGTGAAAGCGCCCTAAAGAATCACCCTTTTGTCGTGTCCCTTCTGGAAAAATACCAAGCATTAAATTATCCTTCAATAAATTCATAGCATGACGAATAGCTAATTTATCGACTCCACCTCGTCGCACCGGAAAGGCTCCTAGCCAAGTACAAACTAATTTAGAAATTGGATTTCTAAATAGCTCTTCTTTTGCCATGAAGTTCACATGACGTGGTAATGCAAAGCCACATAAAGGAGGGTCATTATTACTCTTATGGTTTGGAGAAATGATGACCGGCCCTTCTTTAGGTACATTTTCTTTCCCATATACCTTTGTGCCATACCACCATCCATAAACGATGGTAAACGCAGATCTCCATAAGCATTCAGAAAATTTATCCATGATGCCCTCCTAGTTCCGCTTTACGAATTAAGTCAACAAGAGTTTGAACAGTTTCTTCTATACTAAGATGATCCGTTTCTACAACCACTGCATCATCTACGCATACAAGAGGAGATTCCTTTCGATTCATATCCATGGCATCTCGCTCTGCTACAGTACGACATACTTCTTCCAAAGAGATATTCTCGGAATCTTTCAACTCCAACCAACGTCGATGCCCACGAGTCTCCACAGATGCTGTTAGATAGACTTTTAATTCCGCATTAGGTAACACAACAGAACCAATATCCCTACCATCAAGAATCACACCGCCCGCTGATGCCATGTGACGTTGCATTTCTACCAACTTAGTGCGCACTGCTTTTTGTGCAGCCACTTGAGACACGTGACTTGTCACATATTGCGTACGGATATCTTGGGATACATCTGTTCCATTTACCCATACAGATAAACCCGTTTCTTCTACACGTAGTTCTAATTGAATCTTAGACAAAGCAGCTTCTACTGCATCTACATCATCAATAGATATACCCGCATTCAGTAGTGCCCAGGTAATGCCACGATACATAGCTCCTGTATCAATATATAAATACCCTAATTTCTTGGCTACTACTTTAGAAATACTACTTTTACCTGCACCAGCAGGACCATCAATGGCTACGGAAATTCGTCGATTCATATTAGACTCCTCCTTCTGCTGCATGAGTAGCAGCTACGTAGGCTGTAGAAAACGCAACTTGCAGATTATAGCCCCCTGTGAACGCATCCACATCCAAGACTTCTCCTGCCATATATAAACCATGCACCAATTTAGATTGCATCGTTTTTGGATCTACTTCTTTTACAGAAATGCCACCAGCTGTCACAATGGCCTCCGCTATAGGGCGAGGTTTATGTACGGTGAGTCGCATATGTTGTATGGCATCCATTAGTCGCAAGCGCTCCTCTTTGGTAATATCGTGAATCGCCTTGGTTCCTTCTAATTCTGCTAATTGACATATAACTGGAATTAACTTGGATGGCAATAAACCTTTCAATACGTTCACTAATTGCTTATTTTGAGACTCACTGAAATCACGTTGTACCCGCTTATCTAAAACCTCTTTAGTTAATGCTGGTTTTAGATTAATTTCAATAGTAATGGGATCTACCTTTTTCTTCAATAATTTGGTCACTGTATGAGAAGCTGATAAAATAATCGGTCCTGTGACCCCAAAATGGGCAAATAGCATTTCTCCAAATTGTTTTGTCTGCACTTTATCTTTCGCAATAATAGAGACTTCTACATTTTTAAGGCTCAGCCCCATTAAGTCTTTCACCCAATGTTCTTTTGTTTCTAAAGGAATTAAAGATGGTCTCAATTCCACGATAGAATGTCCCACAGAAGAGGCTAATTCATAGCCATCTCCAGTGGAGCCAGTCAATGGATAGGACATCCCACCTGTTGCGATGATGGCTGCATCGCACTCATAGGTTCCTTTATCTGTAATCACACCTGTAATAGCGCCATCTCGTACGATTAAATCCTTAACACTTTCTTCTAAGTGAAGTTGTCCACCTAATTTACGATACGTGTCTATAAAAGCATTGCGCACATCCGTTGCTTTATCAGACTCTGGAAACACACGGCCACCGCGCTCAACCTTAGTAGGGACACCCCAACTATTGAGCAAATGAATCATATCTTCATTTGTCCATTGTTGGTACGCACTATATAGAAATTTACCATTTCCAGGCGTTTGCTTAATAAAATCTTCTATAGGAGCTGCATTGGTCACATTACAACGCCCTTTTCCTGTAATCCCCATTTTAAGGCCCACCATCTTCATTTTTTCAATGATACGCACAGAGGCACCTAATTGTGCAGCTCGGACGCCAGCCATAAGACCTGCAGCGCCACCACCGATGACAATAATTTTTTTCATATGCATCCTTATTTTATCGCTTGTAATTGTTTCACTTCTTCACGAGTTAATTTACGAAAAGCCCCACGTTTCAACCCTTTCAAATTCAATCCCGCATAATTGATGCGTTTCAAATTATGAATAGAGTACCCAAAGTGTTCAAACATACGGCGTACTTGACGATTACGCCCTTCATGGATGGTAATTTCTACAGTGGTAAGACCTGTTTTTCCATTAAATCCGTAGTCTGTAATTTCGCAAGGCGCCGTCATACCATCTTCTAGTTTGATACCTACTGATAACTGTTCTAAATGTTCATCAAGCACACGATTTTTTACTTTTACTTCGTAGGTTTTCGTCACACCTTTTGATGGATGGGCTAAGTTTTGCGCCATAGTTCCATCATTCGTCAATAGTAATAATCCTTCTGTATGGTAGTCTAATCGGCCTATAGGATAAATACGAACTTTTACAGAATTAATATAATCCATTACAGTTTTGCGTCCTTCAGGATCTGTGATGGATGTAATCACCCCTTTTGGCTTATTAAAAATATAATATTCCAATGCCTCCGGCTCCAATAGTTGTCCGTCCACTTTGACGCGGTCCCGCGTAGGATTTACCTTTGCACCCAATTCTTTTACATATTTACCATTCACAAGTACTTTGCCAGAAGTAATCAATTCTTCTGCTTTTCGTCGTGATGCCACACCACAACGGGCAATATATTTTTGCAAACGTTCTAGTTCCATATTAATCTCCTTCTATATCTATGGATAACCCCGCTGAAAGAGGCATGGACTGTTGCAATTCTTCAATAGAATTGGCACCTACAGTCCTTAAAAAGTTATCCGATGTTCCGTAAATCACAGGACGTCCGATAGTTTCCTTTCGTCCTAACTCCACAATCATGTCACGGGCCAATAATTGTTTTAATACTTTTTCACAGTTCACACCACGAAATTCTTCCACCTCACCTTTTGTAATAGGTTGTTTGAAAGCAATTACCGCCAACGTTTCCATAGCCGCTCCTGATAATTTTTCATCTCTATGGCGAATTTTCGTAACAAATTCACTGCATTCTTGGGCGCTCACTAGTTCTATGCCCGATGCACTTTTACGAATACGAATACCTCGTCGCTCCTGAACCAATGTTTCTTCGTAAGCACTGACAGCCTGTTCTATTTCTGGCACATAGACCTCAAAAATATCTGCTAATGTCTCTACCGTTAAAGGGGTAGCCGCTGCAAATAAAACAGCCTCTAACTGCTGAAATTCAATGCTACTCACAGGGCCTCTCCTTCTTCTATACCTTCTACAATCACGCTATATACATCGTGATTGCCCACTATAATCCGCAATAATTGACGTTTCATCAATTCTAATAATGCTAAAAATGTAACTACACTTTCTTCCTTCGTCTGTGCCTGAGCAAATAAATGTATACAAGGCACTTGTTGATGTCTCGTCGCTAGTAATACATCTTCAATCCCTTGTTCCAATGTATATTCTTCACGTTCCATCATCACTTTAGGGACTTCTACCTCAGGTCGATGATACCTTTCTTGCACTTTCTGAAAGCACGCCACTAAAGCATCCCACTCCACAGTACAAACAAGATCTAATCCCACTTGGCTAAGCTCTTCTGGTCTATTAAATACATAGGAACCATCGGATACACGTTCTTCTAGGAGCCCCGTCAATTCTTTGATGCGTTTGAACTCCACCAATCGATTCACCAATTCGTCTCGTGGATCTTCTGTATCATTTTCATCTTTATGATTTATCTTAGGAAGCAAAAGGCGTGACTTAATCTGCAACAAAGTAGCTGCCATTACTAAAAACTCACTACTATAGGCAATATCAAATTGATTCCAAGTTTTTAGTATATCCATATATTGTGAAGTGATATGCACAATGGGAATATCGTATATATCGATCTGATTCTTTTCAATCAAATGCAATAAAAGATCCAAAGGGCCTTCAAAAATATCCAGTTTAAAATCGTAGGTATTCATGAAAACTCCTTTCTACCAAAAATAAAGGTATGGCTTTCACCACACCTTGTATGAAAAAATTGCATTTCCTATTAGAAACAGTTAGAATAATACATAGACATACCAACGTATGTATCTATATGTATTATAAATGAAATGGGCGAAAATTGCTACACCCAGAAAGAGAGGCGACACTATGCATCGTCAAAGATGGAAACAGTTGGGACTGTATACCATCGTGTCCACTATCATCGCAGTGGCACTATTTTACATCTATGAACCAATTACTTTAGGGTTTGACATAGAAGATATCCTTACCTTATTCGTTCCTACCATTGTAGGCTTAACAGTCTTACAATCGATCATTCGTAGTTCCTTTACAAAAGGATATCTCATTGGTCATGGTATAGTGGGTATCAGTTGGGCATTAACATTCCCCCTCTTATTTCACTGGTCTTATGAAAAGCCTTTTTACTTCTACGAATTCGCCAACGATTTTTTATTTGGTCTAGTCTTATTCTGTGGTCTTAGTGTCACCCACTATTGGCTACTACAATGGGGAAAGGCAAAACGTATTTGGTCTGCTCTATACAGCATCCTTGACGTAACATTGCTCCTCATCCCAGTTGGTCAAATCGGGTACTATCTATCCACTTGGCATTGTATTACTCCTGCCACTATGATGGCATTGTATCAAACTAACCCCGAGGAAGCCTTAGGATTTGTAAAAAATATTATCGGCGTAGGTGGCATCGGAGGGGCTATCATAGGTATCGCTATCATACTTGGTCTTTTATACTTTGCCAATGTAAAAGCTCAAACGAACGATGAGCCTACTGTGTTCTATTCCTCTTTCTTTCAGCGATATCAAGATGATATAAAATGGATTCTATCCATCGCCCTCATCGTGTATGGTGGATATTACCTTTTCCCTCGTACAGATATTGTCAGCAATTGGCTAGAAGTTCGAGCCTATATGAAAGAGTTGCAATCTTATAATGATAAGCATGTTAGTGTATTTAACAATTTACAATTAAGCACTACCGAAACAGCGGCGCAAAAAACTCCAGGTACTGTCATCTTAGTCATTGGAGAATCTTCTTCTAGAGATTACATGAAAATGTATACTCCTGACTTCCCTTACGATGATACTCCATGGCAAGGTTCCCTGTATCAAAATCCAAACTTCAATGTCTTTAAACACGCTTACTCTTCCTATGTGCAGACTGTACCAACCTTGGAAAGAGCCTTAACAGAGCGCAATCAATATGACGACAAACCATTCTTTGATGCCACAACCATTATCGATGTAGCAAAAAAAGCTGGATATCACACCTCTTGGTTATCTAACCAAGGTGTATATGGTGAATACGATACAGCTATCTCTCTCATTGCAAAAGCAAGTGATACGCCCCGTTGGGCTCATGAATCCTATGCCTTCTCTGATCAATATGATGGCGCTTTGTTACCACTTTTAAAAGACGTACCAAAGAACCAAAATAATTTCATCGTCATCCATATTATGGGTAGTCATATCTACTACAACGATAGATATCCTCACGAGTTCAGCAAATGGAAACAAGGTCCAAACCCTGAAGGAATTGAAGCTTATGCAAATAGCCAACTATATACTGATTGGCTGTTACAAGAAATTTACACCTATGCTAAGGATAACTTAAACTTACAAGCCATGGTCTATTTCTCTGACCACGGAGAAAATATTAAAACATCTCACAATCCAGACATTTTCAACTTTGGAATGACACGGATACCAATGTGGGTGTACTTATCTCCTACATATCGTAATGCGTATCCAGAAACAGCAATTACCCTACGCAATCATGAACAACAATATTTCACCAATGACTTATTGTATGATATGCTAGTGGGCATCATACATGCTCCATCTGGTAACTATGATGTAACACGAGATTTCTCCAATAAAGCCTATCGCTTTAATGTCAATAACTTAACTACAATGTTAGGTACACAACCGTTGTCCTTAGATCCTGAGGCGAAATAAACTACTACAAGCACAAAACAGGCACCAGCTATTGCGTTGGTGCCTGTTTCATATCTATTTTTTGTATATAAACATAAGCCTTTTAGAATCGCTTTCTCTGTCCTCCTTCATTTATTATCGAGTCATACAATATTCCTTGAATGTAGGTCTCATGCCGCCTGTCCTATAGTAACAGAAACTTATTGGGGATACTCCCTAGGAGCATCCCCAATACTATAATTACCATTATTTCGCTTTGTAAAAGACTCCTAGAGAATTTCTTTCTACAGGTTGAACCTGGTCATATAAATTTGTTTCTTTAAAATACGTTGCGTATTTATTTGGCACATAAATCAAAGCACGTGATAGTTTCTCTGTATCTTTTGCCAAGTCAGTAGGTTTCACCATAGGCATGATATTTTTCCCATTTTCCCAAACACTTTCATGTTCTTTGTAATGTATAAAGGAAGTAGTTCGTCCCAAATAATAGGATAAAGACGTACGATAATTACCATATTGATACACCTCTAATGGCGTAGTGCCTTCCAATGTCATCACTTCATTGGCTAATACTTTTCCAGATTGGTCTTCCATAACTGGCACTAAGTTAGGAACTAATGCTAAATAAAAAATGATCGTACTCGTTGCCATACTGCACACTAAGACAGACCCTGTTCGTTTACTAGCGGCATAAATAAACGTCAACAAAGTCACTGCCAAACTAATCCAAAGATACGCACTATGTGACAAAGACACACTCAATCCCACTATGACTAATCCTAGTAAAAATGGAAATCCACCCAGTGCATATAGGGTAAACACCCTCCATGTCATCTTACGCTCTTTGTATCCTTCTATACCAGCATGAATGCCCATGCCTGCCCATAATGCCAAAGGAATCAGCATAATAAATGTATAGGTAACATATTTAGTGGCCATACACGTGTAGAACAGAACGGTTCCTACAAACCAAAAAATCGACCAATACCAAATATAGGCGTGTTTCTGTTCATTGATACCACGAACTACAAAGCTAGTCCATGGCATCATGCATACTGGCAACAAGGCAAAATATAAATACCACCAATTATGTTCGGGATGCTCTGGTACCGTCGCTCTCGTCACATTATGTAGCCCTAAAAATCCTTGGATAAAAGCATCACCATGAACATAGTACATATATCCATACCACGGTGCTACAACTAGGATAAAAGCAAGAATACCTTTCCAAGAAAAGACATATTTGAACCAATCCATACGACGATTCAAGGCCACATATAGAATTAAAATAATCCCTGGTAGCACGATCCCTACAGGGCCTTTGGTAAGCACCGCTAACCCAGCAAACATATACGCATAGACCATATGGCGATGACTTTCACCAGTGATACCACGATATAAATAGTAAAAAATACCCATAGAAAAGAGAAATAAATATCCATCCGTCACGACAGCATGACCAATGTACCAAAATTCTAACGCCGTTCCTAGGGCAATGGCACTCCACATAGCAATCCGTTCTACTTGATATATACTGAAAGCCATCCGATACATCGCTAATACTGTACAAGTAGAAACGACAATGGATGGCAATCGAGCAGCTAAATCAGAGATACCAAACAAAGAGTAGGACAGTATAAGCCCCCAATATGCCATAATTGGTTTATCATACCAATACATGTCATAAATCATAGGAGACAAAAACTCTCCATGTTTCATCATGGTCACGGCAGACAAAGCGTAGTTTGATTCCACTGTATCCGTCACAGGCAGCGCCCATGCCATAAACAGATAGAACAAAAACGTTCCTATCCCTAGCCATGCAAACCGCTTCCATGAAAATGTTTGTTCCATAGTAATACAACCTCTGTATTTACATTTAAAAAAATAACTTTCCCAACAAGCGCATTACTAGCCAAGCTAAAATAATCACAAAGGCACCAGCAATGATAAATTTAGCTAGTGCAAATAACACTATAATAAGCATCACGACGCCTACTGCTATGCCTAGTTTCCACTTCCAACTAAGAGCATTCCACAAAAATATCTTCATATTAGGAATGGTTTGAAATTGGTCTTGTTCCTGTTGAGAAGATTGATAACGAGGAGCGTCATATGTACGCCCCTCTTCATCTATTGTTGTACCATCAAAGTCACGCAATTCCTCTTCTGAAAGAACGCGCGTTCCTTCATCATACTTTTGTTCTTGACTCATAGTCACTCCTATAGAGCTTGTAAATGTTTTTCCAACAATTCATTCACTACGCCAGGATTGGCTTTACCTTTAGAGGCACGCATCACTTGGCCCACCAAGAATCCGATAGCTTTACCTTTACCAGATTTGAAATCTTCCACAGATTTTGGATTATCTGCAATAACTTGTTTTACAATTTCTTCAATAGCTCCTGTATCGGTAATTTGAACTAAGCCTTCTTCTTCTACAATTTTGTCTGGATTTTTACCAGTTTCAAACATTTTGACAATGACTTGTTTTGCAATTTTACCAGAAATCGTGCCTTTTTCAATTAGGCTAATCATATCAGCCAATTGTTTTGGTTGTACTTTGCTATCCGCATAAGAAATACCAGCATCGTTCACAAGTTTTGCCAAATCACCGATGATCCAGTTAGATGCCGTTTTTGCATCTGCTCCAGCCTCTACGACAGCATCGAAATAGTCCGCTGTAGCACGTTGGCTCGTCAATGTACGCGCATCTTCACTAGACAATCCATAGGATTCCATGAAGCGTTGTTGTTTCGCTTCTGGCAATTCTGGTAAGGATTGACGAATTTCTTCTACATAGTTAGGGTCTACTACAATAGGTACCAAATCTGGTTCTGGGAAGAAACGGTAGTCATTTTCCTTCTCTTTCTTACGCATGGAAAGAGTGATACCTTTACTATCGTCCCAAGTACGAGTTTCTTGAACAATCGTTTCTCCGTCTTCCAATGCTTCTGCTTGACGAAGTGCTTCGTATTCAATGCCTTTTTGGATACCTGTTAAAGAGTTCATATTCTTGATTTCAGTTTTTGTGCCTAATTTAGTTTCCCCTACTGGTCGAATAGAAATGTTCGCATCACAACGCAAACTACCTTCTTCCATACGTCCGTCAGATACGCCTAAATATTGTACAATAGCACGAATTTTATCCACATATTGGCGCGCTTCTTCACCAGAACGAAGATCAGGTTCTGATACGATTTCTAACAATGGTACACCTGTACGATTGTAGTCTACATTGGAGCTATCAGAGCTAGAAATAGTAGCACCACTATGCACTAATTTACCAGCATCTTCTTCCATATGGATACGGTTGATACGAATGCGACGAGTTTCACCATTCACCTCTACATCAAGATGACCGTTTACGCAAATAGGCAAGTCAAATTGAGAAGTTTGCCAGTTTTTAGGCAAATCTGGGTAATAATAGTTTTTGCGGTCAAATTTATTGAATAGTACGATTTCACAGTTTAATGCTAAACCGACTTTGATAGCATATTCCAACACTTTTTGGTTAAATACAGGCATTGTTCCTGGTAAACCTAAGCAAGTTGGACATACATGTGTATTATGGTCGCCCCCGAAGGCCGTTGTACAGGAGCAGAAAATTTTTGAATTTGTTTTCAGTTCAGTATGAACTTCAAGGCCTACGACTGTTTCATATTTCATAGTTTCAATTCTCCTATAGTTGGCATTTTTGTAAATTCAGGACATTCTTGTTCAAAACTATAGGCTGCTTGCAACAATGTACTTTCACCCATAGCAGGCGCCAATAATTGCATACCGATTGGCATACCATTAGAACCAAATCCAGCAGGAATACTGATACCTGGGATACCTGCCAAGTTAACTGGCACTGTACATACATCCTCTAAATACATAGTCAATGGATCGTTGATTTTTTCACCAAATTTAAAAGCTGTATTCGGAGCGGTTGGTGTTAATAATACATCACATTCTTGGAATGCTGCATCAAACTCATTTTTAATCAAACGACGAGCTTTTAGAGCTTTTAAATAGTATGCATCATAATAACCAGAACTCAATACATAAGTCCCTAACAAGATACGGCGTTGTACTTCTTCACCAAAGCCTGCCGTACGAGTTTTAGTGGACATTTCCACTAAATTATCTGCTGGCACGCGAAGGCCGTAGCTAACTCCATCATAACGAGCTAGGTTAGAACTAGCTTCTGCTAAAGCGATGATATAGTACGCGGACAAGGCATATTTTGTAGTTGGCAAGGAAATATCTACAATAGTGGCACCCATATTGCGATACGTTTCAATAGCTTTTTCCAGAGCTGCACGCACTTCTGGATGTAAACCTTCACCAAAATATTCTTTAGGCACACCGATGCGCAAGCCTTTTACATCTTTCACAAGAGCTTTTGTATAATCGACACGATCTCCTGGGATGGATGTAGAATCATGGAAATCATGGCCTGTAATAGCATTCAACACGATGGCTGCATCACGTACATCTCTTGTCACAGGGCCAATTTGGTCCAACGAAGATGCATAAGCAATTAATCCATAGCGAGATACATTGCCATAGGTTGGTTTCAAACCAACCACGCCACAGTAGGATGCTGGTTGACGAATAGATCCACCTGTATCGGAGCCTAATGCCCAAATAGCGCTACCACTGGCAACCGCCGCTGCACTACCACCGGAAGATCCGCCTGGAACATAATCTGGATTCCATGGGTTTGTCGTTTTGCCTAAAGCAGAATTCTCTGTGGAACTACCCATAGCAAACTCGTCCATGTTTAACTTACCCAAAATAACAGCATCTTGAGCTTGTAATTTTTCGATAACAGTAGCATTGTACGGAGGCACAAAGTTTTCCAACATATGGGATCCACATGTAGTGGCCACACCTTTTGTACAAATATTATCTTTAATCGCCCCAGGAATCCCTGCTAATGGCGAAATAGTTTCTCCCTTGGCGATTTTTGCATCTACAGCCTCTGCTTGTGCTAATGCCGCTTCATGAGAGTCAGACAAGTACGCATGTACTGTTGGCTCTACATTACCTTTATGTGCCAATACAGCTTTTGTAAGCTCTAGGGCAGAAATTTCTTTATTTACTAATTTTTGATGTAATTCAAAAAGAGTCATGTATCTTCTCCTAGTTCTGTACAACACGAGGTACTCTGAAATACCCATTCTCTTCTTCAGGTGCATTTTGTAACGCCGCTTCACGTGGCAATGATGGTTTCATCTCATCTGGACGATACACATTTTGTAATGGCACCGCATGAGCCATTGGCTCTACATCTGTTAAATCTAATTCTTCTAATTCCTCCACATAGGTAAGGATATTACTGAGGGCTTTTTCAGCAGCCTCTAAATCTTTAATTTCTAATCGGGATAATAAGGCAATATTCTTAATTTCCTCTTGACTAATTTTCATAGACACACATCCTTTCAATTTATATATTATATCATATTCTCTCGGGAAAATGAAAAATACCAATATATAATAGGTCTAGTTTCCTATACATATTGGTATTTAATCAGCTATTCATAATGTAAGGCATCAATAGGATTTAACTTAGCTGCTTTTCTAGCCGGATATAAACCAAATACAAGACCTATCGTCATAGAGAATCCAAAGGATAATAAAATAGGTCCTGTGGTCACTACAGTTTTTAACTTAGCTACTGTAGCAATCAGCTGTGACGCACCAATCCCCACTAAAATACCGATGGCACCACCTACGAGAGAGATAACGACGGCTTCAATTAAAAACTGTGTAATAATCGTACGATACGTAGCACCTAAGGCTTTACGAACACCAATTTCTCGAGTACGTTCCGTAACAGACACAAGCATGATATTCATAATGCCAATGCCACCAACTAATAAAGAAATCGCTGCCACAGCACCTAGGAATAAGGTCATGGTAGCTGTATTTTCTTCTACCGCCTTCATAATGGACGCCATATTGTTCACATTAAAATCATCGAGATCAGGATTTTTAATGCCATGACGGACACGCAAGATATTTTCTATATCTGCTTGCACCCGTTCTAAGTCTTCGCCTTCTTTTGCTTGAATGTAGATCATACGCAAATAATCAACACCCATCACACGTTCCATCATAGTTGTATACGGTACTACAATAACATCATCTTGATCATTCCCCATAGTACCAGAACCCTTTTCATCAAGGACACCTACTACTTTAAACGAATTTTTATGAATCCGAATATCCTTACCAATAGGATCTTCATTACCAAACAAGTTTTTTGCCACTGTGGCACCTATAACTGCCACCCGTTCACGGCGTTCAATTTGACTATCTGTAATAAAACGACCTGATTTCATAGTCCAATTATTCACATACTGAAAGTCAGCGTTAGCACCATTCACAGTTGTGGTCCAATTCTTGCTCATGTACACAGTCAAATACGAATTAGCTGCTACTGGTGAAGCTGCTTGCACGCTATTCATCTTCGAAATAGCTTCATAGTCGCCCATTTTTAACGTTTTATTAGCACCAGATACCGGGCGTACCCCTGGTGTTCTAGGAGCCCCTGGATAAACCATTAATAGATTACTACCCAAACTGGAAATAGATTCTGTGATTTGTTGACGAACCCCATATCCAATGGATACCAATGCAATCACCGCAGCTACACCAATGATGATACCTAGCATCGTCAATAATGATCGCATCTTATTGGCTATTAGAGATGACCAAGCCATTAAGAAACCTTCCTTATACATGGCTTTCACCTCCTACCTGCAATCCTTTCATATGGGGATTTATTCTATCTTCTACAATAAGACCATCTTTTAAAACCACATTGCGACCTGCATATTCAGCAATATCTGGCTCATGGGTGACTAAAATGATGGTACGCCCTTCTCGATATAATTCTGTGAAGATATGCATCACATCTAAACTTGCTTTTGAATCAAGATTACCTGTAGGTTCATCCGCCATAATAATCGCTGGGTCATTGGCCAATGCCCTCGCAATAGCAACACGTTGTCGTTGTCCCCCTGATAATTCTGCTGGCATATGATCCAACCGAGTACCGAGCCCCAAATCTATCAATAACTGACTAGCCCTAGCTTTACGTTCTGCTTTAGACACTCCTGCATAGACCATCGGTAATGCTACATTATCTAGAGCCGTTAATTTAGGCAATAAATTAAAACTTTGGAACACGAACCCAATTCGTTTATTTCGTACATAGGCCAATTCATCGTCCCCCAGATGGGCTACTTCTTCTCCATCTAATCGATAGGAACCACTGGTAGGTCTGTCAAGACATCCTAAGATATTCATAAACGTAGACTTCCCAGATCCTGAAGGTCCCATGATAGAGGTAAACTCCCCTTCATAAATGGACAAATCAATACCATGTAATACTGGTACCGTTAACTTTCCATTCACATAGGTTTTCGTAATCCCCTCCAAGGTAATGACTGCTTTTTTTGGAGTTTCCATTAGAATGGCCCCCTCTGTTGTTGTTTTTTTGTCGTGCTTACATCACCACTGATAATGATTTCATCACCTTCTTCTACTCCAGAAATAATTTCAATTGTAGAATCACCAGTCATACCAGTTTTTACACTGGTTCTAAGAGGCTTACCATTTTTGATGACATACACAAATTCTCCCACTTTATCAGAACGAACAGCAGCCAATGGAACTACCAATACATTTTGTCGTTCTTCTCCATGAATCGTAGCACGTGCGGTCATACTAGGAAAGAAATGGCTTACATCACCAGCAGGAATTGCTACGCGCACTGTATAATACACTACGGATGAACTGGTCGTTCCCATACTACCTTTTGTACCTAAAGAAATACTTTTAACAGTACCCGTGAAAGTCTTACCAGGATGCGCATCGACCGTGAAATCTACTTTGGCACCTTCTTTTACATTTCCAATATCTGTTTCGTCAACTGTTAAATAAATTTCTAAATCAGACAAATCAGCGATAGTGGCAATGATCATTTGTGTAGAAATACCAGTGGCGATAGTTTGACCTGCTTTCAAAGGTTCTCCAATAATGGTCCCATCCATAGGAGCTGTAATAGTACTATCTGTTAAGTTTGCTGCTACTTGATCATAACTAGCTTTTGCTTTTTCATAGGCTGCTAAGGCATTATCATAGGTTTGCTGTGAAATGGCGCCTTGTGACACTAACGTACGGTATCGATCCAAATCTGTGGCTGTTTGGTTGAGTGTGGCCCTTGCATTATCTACAGAAGCCTGTAATTGACGAGAATCAATAGTAGCGATGACCTGACCTGCTGTTACATGCTGATTGGCTTTCACCAAAACAGATTCTAATTTGCCAGGAATATTGGTAGATACATCTACATAACGAACAGGATTAATCGTTCCCGTTGCATTAATAGTAGATGAAATACTACCTTTTCCTACTTTTCCCGTTGTATAGGTAGGTGCCTCTTTTGTTTGGCTACTACTATACCATTGCCATCCACCAATAGCTACCACTAAGATAGCCACAATGGCAATCCATAATTTTTTATTTTTCCACATAAAATATCTCCTTTTGTCCATCGATTACATATAGAATGCCACCAAAATGGTGTTTCCTTACTCTAATAGGCCCCAACTCCAACATATAGTATAGACTTTCATCTCCTTAAACTGGTTTACGCCTGCTGATAGCTTCCTTTTATAAGTAGCCCTTTACTATAGTATAAAACAAAACATACCATAGATAGAGGATAAAAAGAAAAGAAAACTAAAGTTAGTTTTCTTTATCTTATACAATACAATAGCAAAACAACTATGAAATTATTGTCCTAATACTCGTATTAATTGGTATAAAGAAGTATCTAAAGGATACTCACATATTACAGCTTCCTCATAGGCTATCGCATCAATATGATTGCAATGAACCCCTATTAGATGATGTGTATGTCCCTCTAACAAGGCACGTACTCCTGCCTCTCCTAAGCGAGCAGCCATTAATGCATCATAAGCAGACGGTGATCCACCACGTTGTAAATAACCTAACACTGTCACAGAGGGTGCATAGGATGTATGTGCTTTAATATATTGAGCCACTTCAAAAGCACTATAGGCTCCTTCCGCAACGATAATAATACTATTCTTTTTACCATTACGAGTAGTATTTTCTAATGATTCTTTTACCTCTTCTAATGTCATTGGCACCTCTGGTGTCAGTACCACCTCAGCACCGCATGCGACGCCAGCGTACACAGCAATATGACCTGCATGTCGTCCCATCACTTCTACAATAGCTACACGATCATGAGCTGTAGAGGTATCACGAATTTTGCTCACCCCATCAATGATGGTATTAAGAGCTGTATCAAAGCCGATTGTATAATCGGTACCATTCATATCTTTATCAATAGTGCCTGGAATTGTCACCGTAGGTAATCCTAGGTCAGACAACACCTTAGCACCACACATAGAACCATCTCCACCAACAACGACTAATCCGTCAATACCATGACGACGTAAATTATCATAGCCTCTTTGTTGATGTTCAGGTTCTTTAAATTCAAGACAACGGGAAGATTTTAAAATCGTCCCTCCCTTGTTCACAATATTCCCTACACTACGCCGAGTCAAAGAAATAAAGTCTTCTTCTAAAACGCCCAAAAAGCCTCGTTGTATTCCTACTACATCGAGGCCTTCATATATTGCACTTCTTGTGATAGAACGAATGACTGCATTCATTCCTGGTGCATCTCCACCACTTGTTAAAATAGCTATACGTTTCATATTATTCACCTTGGTGTACTTTTCGCCGTTTAAAATATATGCCTTTAGACTTTATGGATCCGTCAATACTCGTCACCAATTCATCAGTATGACTGTATGTAGTATCTAACACATGGTCACATTTACGATATAAGGGTTTCCACCGTCGCATCATCCATGCTACATACCCAGATACATCATCATAATTCATAGTCGGTCGCTTACCAATCCACCGATTGACACGATTTACAATCCGATAATGTGAAGCGCGTATACCTACAATAAAAGAGTATTTTTGCATATATCGTAATGTACGCATGTCAATAGGGAAGTTTCCACCTACAGAAATCACCGCTTCATGATACATGGCCACCTTTTTAATTACTTCAAATTCTGCACGACGAAATGCCTTTTCACCTATTGTCTTAAAAATATCAGCAATAGGCATATTATATCGTTTTTCTAATATTCGATCCGTGTCAACAAACTGCCAGCCTTTGGCATCCGCTAAATTTCGACCTAAGTGACTTTTTCCGCTCCCCATAGAACCAATGAGGATAATGTTTCTCTTGATAGTCGTTTTCATATTTTATAATATCTCATTCTTCCATCTAGTAGTAAATTTTAACTTTATTTTACTATACTCGACTATACTTTGACAAACCATTAGGACTAATTTTTAGTATTTTCATAAATCTTACATTGTAAAGTAGTCACACTTTGTGAGTGAATAATTTTCTCTATCCTAAAACGCAAGGTAGGATGTACCTTTTGCATCCCTACTAGCCACTGCACCATATCTAGGGTAGACCCTTGCACTACCACATCTAGGGATTCTGCTTCTTTGTGCGTACTGACCACCACTAAAGGTGTGTCTCCTATAGAGGACAATACTAAATGATACAAGCCTTCTAGGTCTAACACATTGTCATCTAATTGTTTTATAAATTGATAGCTTTCACTGTTTAAAAATGTTGTTTCTGCCTCCTGTGATAGTATCTCTTCATCAATCTCTGCAGAGATTCGTTTCGTTTCTCCTTGAAAGTACACCATCATACTAATACCCGTAACCACTACACAACAGTACACACTAACGACTAGAAGCAGACTTTTTTTGGGAATTGGTAAGGCTTTCCATAGTGGCTGTAATACGACTACGGTATAGTGCAGTTCCGGATTCTTTTTCCACCACTTCATCATAATGACGGTGACCTCCTAATCGACTCAACACTGAACTAAACTGATGCAATTCAGTTTCACTGCTTCCTTTAGCTTCTATATACCATTGGTTCATAGTAGACCACTCGACCAATTGAATGTGATATGTATTCGATGTATCTAATACATATATACATTCCTTCAACGTCCCCTGTGGCAATGGTTCTTCTTTTGTATTCTCATGAATCATAGAATCATATACACTATGAGCCTCTTTAGCATCAATATGGCGAGATATTATCTCTTTCTGTTTCTCTACAATGTCTTGATACTGTATATATGCTTTTGTGCCTATCGCCACAGAACCCACTAATATAATGATCACTAGAGCTAATAGGGCCCACCATATATTTTTGTACCGAATATACCAACACACCCACTGTATATCCGGTTCTATAAAATTAAGATTTTCTTTATTTTCCATCGACAAGTAACCTAATTGCTAAACCATATGCCATTTCATGATTTATATTCTGTGGGTTATAACCTTCTCCTTTATCTACTATATGAAGGGGTACCTGATCGATTGTTCCATAGGTTTCTAAAATAGTCTCAAAGGCTTTAGATCTTGTTTCATCAAAACCAACTACAATAGCTCCCTTAGGATAGGGCACCTGAAATTGTTTACTATCTTCATAGACCGTTTTACAGGCTTCCAATACTTCGTTCACATCTAATGACACTAAGGTATGCGCCGTACAGAATTTATCATTCCATAAAGATACTTGCACCTTATCTTCCTCTGGGGTGATACAAAGCATAGACGATTCTCGACCACGGCTGAACGCAAGAGGTGCTGGCCAGTAATCGATAACACGAAGATCTCCTCCGCCTTGTTGAATCCCTTGCGCCACCTGTTTCACTTGTTTTCGTTCTAAGGCTACGATGAGCATACACATTAGCTCCTCCGTTGTACCTGGTCTAGAGGCAAAATCGATAGCGTTAGGGAAATCTTCATTCTGAAAGATTCGTTTTCCCTCGCGGTGGGCAAATAAGTACTGATCTATTTTATGCATCATTGGTGTTTCCATGTATACTGATTGAAGTGACGATTCAAAAACACAACCAATAGATATACCAACTTCTCCATAATATTCAAAAAATTCTTTCACATCAGTTCCCTTATTACTGTGTCGTTTTTGAACGATTATATCTTCTAGCACAATAGTACCTTCAATTTTGTAGGCTTTTATCCCAACAATTTCATCATGTCCAATGGCAATACCCATCACTCGTTTACTTTTCACTACAAACCTCCTTACTCTCTGACCCATTCTATTTGTATCGTCTCTAATATGTCATTTTTATATATGGTCTTAATGTATACATCTTTTTTTATATTCGTTTCTGTTCCTACATCAGTACATAAGAGCCGTAAACAATAAAGTTGCTCTTCTTGTTCTTTATATAAAATAGCCTCAATCCGTTCCGTATCCGTTTCTTCTAGTACATATTTCGGTGAACCACTACCAGTTATTTCCTTTTGATGAGCTAAAAAGAATTTTTTATTTGTACCTAATACTATGCCTCGCTCTATACCATATTGACATCGAACAAAACGATATTCATCCATCATGCTTTGATAAGTAATCTGCATCGTATGTAGCCAAGCCACCCAAGTACCAATGGTTATCATCGCTATTAGTAATATCATGTATGATACAAAGCCATTTCTCTTTTGCCCTTTCCAGCGCAACATAATAGTTAACCTCGCATACATTACCTAATATAAGTGCTCTACAAGCATCTATTTCTAACTAACTGTTTTTTTGTATATATTTTTACGGCTTCTGACATAATTCATAACCCTATAGATAGATTATGTATATTAACATGTATCCTTAGTATTTCTGCTCATATGCGGTATTTCTATCTATTATGACAAAGTACCAACTTACTTTGCTATATGTTGTAATCTCTGAAGATAGGTGGCATACGGCAGAATGCCTGTCTGTACATGATATCGGTTCTGTCCACCTTCCATAAGTTGAATATGATCTCGCCGCCAATAGGGACGTACCTCTGAATACCAATGTAAGTCAACGAGACCATCTGATCGTTCCTGAAAAAATGTAGACCCTTGCGGAAACACATGTATTTTTCCAATCTTGGGACTAATTTCATTTTCTGTAATATCCTGCAATTGTCCATCAGATAACATGGTCACAAAGGCATCTTGATAGACGCGTATCCTCCAGTTTGATGGAGATACTAACCATGACCCATCTTTACTAACTATCGGTCTTTTCTCACTATAGCGAAGGCGATTCATAATCTGTATACGACTAAACCTAGCATCTAACAGCAACTCATGACGATGATGCAACATATGTATCCACTTCACACTATGTGATGTGATTAAGAAAAATCCTGTTATGATGGTCATTAATAACAGACTTCCTAATACTGCTTCTACCAGTAAAAATCCTGCTGTTCCCTGCTTACCCTTGGGTATCCAACAAAAAGTCCTCGTCTTTTTCAAGCGTAATACCATACCCATGCATTTTACCTCGCCATAGCACATCACAATTTTTTATATACTTATCTCGAAATCATAACAATTCGTTTTTTAATCTATATCAGATAACTGCACCATATTTTCAGTTTGTATCTTTCGTCATCTTGATGGTGTATCTCATTGGCTAGAAGGCAATAAATAAGTAGTGAGCCGATGTATTTCTTCACCATGACGATAGGCTATTACCGTCAATACACGTACTCCTTCTTGATTTATTTCTGTCTTGCGCTGAAAATTAGTCGTTCCCACAGTTAGTGGTTCACCAGACTCCGGAATCTGTCCATATGCCCAACTAGCCTTCCCCTCTTCCATATACAAAATCATAGCTTGTAATATTCTATCTTCTTCCATCATTTTTCCATATTGTTGGATACTGCTCATCATGAGTACGAATAAAGTTGAACATAATAGACTCATTACAAACAGCGAAGCTAATACATCCATATAGAGAAATCCTTCCTCTTTTAGTTTCAAAATTTTGATTCCTCCCAACGTATACGCCCTGATTGACGGGCAAAAATGAATGTACGTTTATAGCGAATTAGATCATCTACTAATGTAACAGTAAATACTTTCCCAACTCCTTTATGAGCTGTAAATCGAATACTGGGGTAAGTTCCAGTAAATTCGATATGCATAGATTCTGGTAAATTACGGTACACTAAAGAGTTATTTGTATTAATATATCCATATCGCATACGCTCTAGGACAACACGATTGACACCATTATTATTCTGTAAGTTTCCATACAAAGTGGCAAGTTGCATACGCTTCACATGCGCAAATAAGATACGACCTTCTCGATCAAATACATGATACTCTCGTTGCTCTTCATTATGTAATAATAAGACCATGCCTATAACAAGAGAAAAAATAGTCATATATAGTAAAACTTCCACTAATAAGAACCCTTCTATATTCTCTTGGCTTTTCACTAAAGCCACCCCCCTACAGGGCATATGAATAGTAATATAGTTGCCATACTGAAAGAAGGACCAAAGGGAATATAGGTATGATTCGGAGATGTAACACGCCACACACAACTGTACAAGATGCCAATGACAGAGGAAAGTCCGCATAATGCCAAACATTCCACTGATGTGAGCCAACAACTAATGGCCATCAACCATTTGATGTCACCTAATCCCACACCACCACGGCTAAACCACCGCAATGACCACCACAATCCGCCCATACAGAGGGCATTGACTACTATCATCAATACATCACCATTACCTATCCACTGGTAAACAAATCCACATATACAAATTAGAATAGCTCCCTCATCGGGAAGAATGTAATATAGCTTATCGATGGTTGATCCCCAAAAGAGCGTTACCTCCAGCATATAAAGAAGTGCCAGTTCATAGATATTCGTAATGTATCCAACTTGATAGGTATAGCAAAGCCCTACTGTCCCTATGACATGAGCAAAAATGGACATAAGGCACCACATACTATGTGTTTTCATATAGGTCCAAGAAACAATGAGATAGAGGCTTGCAACTCCTGTGATACCAGCAATACCTCCTAATACATACTCCATATTTCCCTCTTCCTTCAACTAATTAATTAGCCGCATCAGGTGCAGTGACAGCAATATGTTTACCTTTACCGCCTTCATTTTGTACACTGGTGACTGTATATTCTCCACCCTTAGGAGTTTTCACATGTTCTGTTAAATAGCCTTCTTTGTACAATGTCTCTACCGTAGGTACTGTATCGGTAGATTGTTCCATCATATACAACTGTGCTGCATTAGAAATCGTTGTAACATCTGATTTAATTTTCGCTTCCTTCGCCTTGTTTGAAGCATTTAAAAACTGTGGCATTGCCAAGGATGCTAAAATAGCAATGACTGCTACCACAACCATTAATTCCACTAAGGTAAATCCATCTTGTTGCTTCCGTTGTCGTAAAGACAAACGTTGTCGTACTGCTTCCATAATTCCTCCTATTGAATGGCTGAAATTGAATTAAACATCGGTAACATTACCGCTACCACAAGTAAAGCGATTATACTGCCCATAATGCTAAGCATAATAGGTTCTAATAATTGTTCTCCTCGTTTCACAGTCCGGTCCAAAATCCCCTTATAATACGCATGCCCTTGGTCTAACATACTTTCTAGGTCACCCGTTTCTTCTCCGATGTGAAGCAAATCCCATAAAAAAGAAGTTCCTAATTGCACCTTTTCTAATGAATCCGTAAATCCATGCCCTTGGGAAATACGAGTTTTCACCTCTTTTTGTAGCGCACTTGCCCAGCGGTTGCCCCACAGCGATTCTGTCATATCCAACAGTTGTAACAAAGGTATACCGCTTTTTAAAAGTAGCTTCCAAATCTGACACATGCGTACCATCGTATACGCCATAAGCCATTCCCTTTGTGCCATACATAGCCAAACCTTACGATGCACACTGAATTTCACAGATTCTCGTTCGTACGATTTCCAGAAAACCATACCGAATACTAGCAAGGTAATCAGGAGATACACCCCTTTTTGTTGTAACCATGTACCTCCTGCAAAAAGAGCTGCTGTAAGCGGTGGCAATTCAATTTGCATGCTCTCAAAAACTGATTTAAATTGCGGTAAAATAAAACCCACTGCAACGCCTACAAATACTATCATAAGTACCACCAAAAATGATGGGTATGTAATGGCTGATACTAATTGTTGGCGTAATCGATGCTCTTCTTCGTACATACTTTGAATCATGCCTAACGATTCAACTAGGGTTCCTGATGCTTCCCCCGCCTGCAGTATAGTGGTGACAATGCTAGGGCACTGATACTTGGATAAACTCTTTGATAGTGCCATACCACGTCCTACATCTTCACGAATATCTCCATAAGGAATAGTGGCCCCTTTTGTATTGACCATCATATCCAAGGCTTTTCGTAAAGAAATACCTGCGCCCAACAACATATGTAATCGATAGGCAAAGTGAATCATATGAGCTGCTTTCCATTGCTGTTTTCTTGACTTCACAACAACACATTCCAAATGAATCGGTGTTATCGATTGATAGGCTAGCTTTGCCTGCACTTCCTCTTCAGAGTCGCCCCATACTTTGCCTGACACTATTTTTTTATCCGTCGTAAATCCTTCATACGTATACCAACTCATAGATATTCTCCACTAATTTACCTGTAATACAGACTCTAACACTGGCGATGAACCATAGATTGACCTTAACTCGGCAACTGCCATTTCCAGTGTTTTCATGGGCCTTTGCGTTTCTTGTATGGATACGATTTGTGGCTCCTTTCGTTGCCGTATCAAGTTAGCCACTGCAGGGGTATTAATTAAAATATCTCGTACCGGTATAAATCTATCGTCGATAACAACCAGTCGTTGACAGATGACGGCTCGTAATATCTGTGAAAGTTGTGTCCGCACTTCCTCTTGTTGGTGTGCTGGAAACATGGAAATCATCCGATTAATGGACATAGTAGCACGTTGCGTGTGCAAGGTAGCAAATACGAGATGCCCCGTTTCCGCCGCATGTAGTGCCGCTTCCAATGTTTCCTTATCCCGTACCTCACCGATTAAAATCACATCTGGATCTTCTCGCAATGCATCTCGAATACCATCTGCCATATGATGAAAGTGTGTATGCAATTCCCGTTGATGTATTAAGGACTGTTGATGGTCCAATACATATTCTATGGGGTCTTCTAGTGTAATAATATGGCGACGCATACTTTCATTGATGTGCATTAAACAAGAGGTAAGAGTGTAAGATTTTCCTGAACCAGTAGCACCAGCGATAATAACTAAACCTTCTTTGAAAGAAGATATACGGCGCAATAAATTGCCCTCTTCCGATGTATCTAGCCCTGTTTTAGGGGGATATAAAATACGTAAGGTACCGCCCCAACCAGAACGCCAACGGAATAGATGAACCCGAATGCGTAAGCCTTCAAAGGTCATGGCTCCATCATAGGACATCATAGTATCCGATATGGTATGTACTTGGTCGGTTAGAAACGTTAGCATGTCTTCATCAGATAAGTGGTACTCTGTAGGTACTACGTCCATGCCCAAGCGCCAAAAGACCGTACCACTTTGTACATGAATATCTGTAGCTCCTCGCTTGATAGCTTCGTGTAATACTTGTGACCAAATCATAGTACTACCCCCACACGAAGTACCTCTTCTTCCGTAGTCAAACCTTCCTCGATGGCTCGCCGAGCTGACTCTTCCAAAGAACAAAGCAGATAGGAATCTAGCTGTTGCCAATGGCAATCATGGTTCGGAATGGCTAGTAACTCATACAATCCACAACGACCATGATACGCTCCATCTACTAGCCTTCGTACCAATCGTTGCGAGATAACACCGGTCAAGGTGGCACGTACAAGATAGTCTTCTACACCCATATCCACCAATCGTTCCACCACACCTAGGGCATGGTTCGTATGAATTGTGGAGAGCACACGATGCCCCGTAAGTGCAGCCTGTACCGCTAGCTGCGCCGTTTCTTGGTCACGAATTTCACCAACTACTATGGTATCTGGGTCATGCCGTAAAATAGCACGTAATCCCTTACTGAAAGTCATACCAATCTGTGGCTGTACACCAATTTGAACAGCTTTTTCTACGATACGTTCCACTGGATGCTCCAAGGTGATGATTTGCTCCTCTTCTCCATTAAGTTCTTGTAATAATGCATACAAGGTAGAACTTTTACCAGACCCTGTAGGCCCACACACAAGCAGTAATCCATGTGGGCGTGCCAATAACCTGCGCACCTCTGCACTGATATGAGCAGGCATCCCTAATTCTTCTAAGGATTTTATTTGTTCATCATGCCAAAAGAGTCGGCATACAAGACTTTCACCATACACAGACGGCAAGGAAGACATACGTATCGTTCCTGAGTGATTTCCATGAGTCCACACATACCGCCCATCTTGAGGTAATCTTTTTTCACTAATATCTAAAGACCCTAACACTTTCAAACGATTCATCAGCTGCTCACCTTCTGGCATGGGAATCCGAGCTATCTCTTGCAAACGACCATCCAAACGAAATCGTACTTGCACCTCTTTTTCTAAGGTATCAAAATGCATATCACTGGCTCCACTTTCATAGGCACGCTGAAAGAAATGATCCAGCTCAATCTCCACATGGTACATAATTTCACCTCCTTTACTTGCGTACTTAGGATTTCTCTATGCACCCTCTAAAGCCCTAGAAAACACTCCTACCAGTCAACGTTGACTAGTAGTGCTATTTTAGGAGTAATTAATCAAAAAAGGGTCGTAACAAAGATGTAGAATCTACATATTGTTACAACCCTTATATATTGGCATGTCTAGCTAATTCCTCTTATCGTAAGATAAGTGCTTAGCGCTTTTTCTGTTTTTTATTTGTTTCTTCTTGTTGGAGCAATACTTTTTTTACTTCATCATGGATAAATTTAGAGTATTCTTTCACTCCTGTATCATTCGGATGGATACCGTCATCTCCAAGCCAGTCACGATGTTTTGCTGCTAGGCTAGCCCAGTCGATGATATGCACATTCGGATGTTCTTTGGCAAGCTTAGTTAAGTATGTATTATTGGCTTCAATCCATTGGATGCCTGGCGCATAATTGTTGATCCAGAAAATCTGACGATTGGACCCTAAATACTGCACCAATGCTTTTGTTTCATCTTCATAATAGCCTGTAATGGGACCATTCGTACCAAGGCCAATAAGGACCGCATTGCCTAATTGTTGCTTAGCATCCATTTGCTTTGCAATCCCTAAACCTGCTCCTACATAGCGAGATACTTTGGCATCAATTTGTATACCTGCAAAGTCCTTTCGTAATGCATGCGCGGAACCAAGCATGACGGAATCACCAATGGCTGCCATATGCACCATATCTTGTGGATCACTGACAGTAGACAAATCGATTACCTTCGCATTTTCTGCAGCTTGGGATTCTGCATTCTTCGCCAATCGCACTTGCAATTCAGTCACGTCTTGTTGCTTCTCTTCTGATGCTGTGGCAAATGCATACATGCCTAGGACAATACAAACAGCCCCCACGATAGAAACAACTTTCACATAGTAGGAACGAACGACATCCACAATGGCACGGACACTATGTTGACGGACACACCAATTCGTCACCGCTTCAGACCAAAGTGTAAGGCCTATGATAGCCGATACTAAGACGATATAGTAGGCTATAGGTGATGCAAAATATTCCATGAAACCCATATGTTCAAAGAGATAAATCATTGGATATTGCCATAAAAATAATCCATAACTATGTTTACCAAACCATGCAAGGAGTGGCACATCAACCAGTTTTCCAAGTGGCGTGTTAGGACGTTCTACTAACCACACCATGAACCCAAATAGACAAGTAAATGCTACCATGCCATAGGTGTAAAGAGAAGGGCTTTGCCCATCTAAATAGATGTACCCTAGCACTGTTACAATGATACCTACCAGTAGGAGTACACTGCTGATAACATTTCCTTTCATAGTGCCCAAAGGATATAGTTTTTGTTCACTCCGGTGCAATCCCAAAAAGGCACCCAATAGCAATGCGAATAGCCGTGTGTCTGTGCCGTAATAAAAACGAGATACGTCCATACCCTCTGTATATAGTAGAGGCATAATGACAGAGGAACCTAATGCTAACACCAACATCCATACTAGACCGATGGTATAACTCCATTGTCTTTTCAGTGCTGTATAGATCCAAAATAGAATTGGCCAAATGACAATGTATTGAATTTCTACCCCTAAGAACCACATATGGGTGAATGGCGATGTGTTTAATAAACGGGTAAAATAGTCCGCATTTTGTGCGATTTGCCACCAGTTATTATAGCCCAGCAAAATGGAAATCACTTCTGGGCGTATGCCCGCTAGTTTTTCAGGTAATAGCAAATGCCACAATCCTAGCACTACTGACACCATCAACACTAAAGGGATGAGAATCCTCTCTGCCCTACGTTGAAAGAATTTTAAAACGCTGTAATTCCCCAACTTCCATTGTTGATTCGTGGTGAAAGCTAATAAATATCCCGACAATACAAAGAAAAGGGAAACCCCCATGAACCCGCCACTGGCTGCATGGGGAAATAAATGAAAAATCGTGACGCCTAGAATGGCTAATCCCTTTAACCCGTCAAGGCCTTTCACAAACTGACCTGGTTTGACTCCTATAATACGTTTTTTCTGTCTTGAACCAAGCCCTTGATGCGGTTCTTCTAACTCTGGTGGCATACTGTGTCTTCCCTTCTACATGAAATGTTATATAGTACATCATTTGATACGTAATATACATTATAGCATAGAGAATGGGCACTGCGTAGAGTAAATTTTAAGAATAGTAAGCACTTTCTCATTACAAAAAAAAGCAACAGAATTTTCACATCCTGTTGCTCTTATCATATCTTATTCTTTGGTTTTTCGACTGGTATCACCCATACGGGTTAATTTCACTTCCCCTAGTTCTACCCCACGAGTATGTTGTGTATGAGACCATACTTTATCGTGGCGATTCAAATATCCTAAGAAGGTAACGGGTACCCAAGAATAGATGAATAGTGGATACAATAGATAATAGATCCAAACTTTTGGTGGCACTTTAATTTGTGCTAACACAATAAGTGGAAATAAATATTGTCCAATACCAATAATCTGCCATACTTGTACTGGCAAAATTTGGTAAATAATATTCGTATACAACGGTACAATACCATTGATATAGGTCATAATAATATAAAAGGCTGACAATAGCAAGAAATAGGGCTGTGTAATCTGCACAATCCCATCTAGAATCGTCCATTTTCCTTTCTTAATACCTTGTACAAAAAGTTTCGGAATATACCGTTCTCCTGTGTCAAAATGCCCTTGCGCCCAACGTTTCCGCTGATTCCAAGACTGCATAAAGGTCAATGGCTTTTCATCATAGACGATAGCATTATGCGCCCATGTTGTTTTCACGCCATGGATTAACAGTTTCAAGGAAAATTCCATATCTTCCGTCAAGCTATTACATGACCAACCATAGTCGCGGATAATATCTGTACGAATACACATACCTGTACCACCCAAGGCTGTGGAAAGTCCCAAGTTATATTTAGCCAAGTGCCACATATGATTGACCATCCAAAAGGCAATGGCAAAGGTACCCGCTACCCATGTATCGGTTGGATTCTTCGCATTCAAATACCCTTGAATCACTGGCTCCCCTTTTTCCAAATGACGATTCATTTCATAGAGGAAATGAGGATGCACTAGATTATCCGCATCAAAAATTACGAATGCATCATACTTGCGTTCCATGGCGAATACTTTGTCAAACATCCAGCCCATGGCATATCCTTTACCCACTTCTTCTGTGTTAAAACGTTCATACACTTCAGCACCAGCTTCACGGGCAATCTTGGCAGTGTCATCTTTACAATTATCTGCCACCACAAAGATATCATATAAGTGGCGAGGATAATCTAAGACCTGTAGATTATTCACCAATTGACCTATCACGGCACTTTCATTATGGGCACAGACAATAATAGCAAAGGAATGTTTCGGCGGACATTCTGTTTTATCACTTTTATGCCACATGCCACAGACCATCAACACAAAGTAATACAAGGTATAAAATACGATAATTACCTGTATGGGAATCATAATTAGGTCAAACCAAACGTAATTCATCCTAGTTCCTTCCTATTTACGAATGTTGTTGATGATAGTATTACTAATACCATATACAGCATATAATACAAAAATCAATACCGGCCAGGAGCGATAATCCATTAATAAGCAAAATACGCCGCAGCCTACGGTAATACCTACGGCAATGGGTTGCACTGGATCGCTACCTTTCCCTTTGAAATCTGGATGATGCACATTGCTAACCATCAAGTAACCTACGATAATCATAGCCAACATCAATGCCACATCAGGAATACGAACACCACTTAACACATAGGTAGCTGCCATACAACCTGCTGCAGGAATCGGTAACCCTTGGAAGTAACCGTGCACTTCTTCCGTCATAATATTAAATCGTGCCAATCTGAAAGCCCCTAATACAGAGAATACCAACAATGGCACATAGCCTAACCAACCATAGTGATCCAAGCTCATCATATACAGCATAAAAGCTGGAGATACGCCAAAGCCAACTACATCGGCTAAAGAATCTAATTCACGGCCAAAATCTCCAGAAACACCCAAAGCACGAGCAATACGTCCATCTAAACCATCGGCTAATAAGGACAAAAGCACACATATGGCTGCCCAAGTAAAATTACCTGTAGCAGATAAACTAATGCCTATCACACCGAAGGCTAAATTTGCTGCTGTGCAAAGATTGGGAAATATAGACTTATTCATCTTTCACCCTCCCAATAATCGTTTCTCCACCAACTACATGTTGCCCTTTTGTGACGCAAATCTCTACGTCTAATGGAACAAATAGCTCTGTGCAAGAACCGAATTTAATCATACCATACAAGGTACCTTGCTCCAAGGTATCTCCTACATCTGTCCAAGACACGATACGTCTAGCCAACAAGCCCGCAATCTGTGTCACCACAATTTCCATCTTGTCATTTTTAATGCTAATTGTATGACGTTCATTTTCATATCCTACTGAATCTTTATAGGCAGGTAAGAAACGACCTTCTGTATATTGTCGAAACGTAATTTCACCTGCCATTGGAGCCCGATTCACATGGACATCAAAAACAGATAAAAAAATCGTTACTTTTTTACATTGTTGATGTAAATATGTGTCCTCAAACACTTCTACTACTTCCATCACTTTCCCATCCGCAGGTGATACTAACACCATTGGATCATGAGGAATACGGCGATTAGGATTTCTGAAAAAATAAGTAAAGAATAATGCCAGTACAAATGGTATAATTCCTAACCACCATGATAGAAAGTAGCCTACCAGTGCTGTCACAACAAGACAAGCACCGATTAAAGGGTATCCTTCTTTAACAATCAAACCCATATTAAACCTCTCTTAACTAGTGATAGCTCCAACAAGATACAACTATACTGTATCAATGTTTATGGCGCCATACAGTCCACATAAATTTAGGCAATGCTAACATACGAATGATACGTTTCGGTTGCAATGCCAATCGATATAACCACTCTAAGCGGTTTTCTTGCATCCATACAGGAGCTCGTTTCAACATGCCCGCTAATACATCGAAAGAACCACCCACTCCCATGGCGACTACACCATCTAAATGGGCTAATTTTTCTTGAATCCAAAACTCTTGTTTCGGCACCCCAAAGGCAACAAACACTAATTGAGCCCCTCTACGTTGAATCTCATCAAGAATGTCTACTTCTTCCTCCGCTGTGAAATATCCAGAATGATATCCCACTACCGGCAATTCTCCAAGTTCTGCTGTCATATTTTCTAAGGCTTTTTTGACAACTCCCTCAGCTCCACCTAAGCAGTATATCTTTATATTATGTGCTTTAGCTGCCTTCAATAAGTGTTGCAATAGGTCACAACCTGTTACTCGTTCTGGAAAACGCTGTCCCTGTTGCTCAGCTGCCCATAAAGCACCTGCTCCATCCGGTACAACGAGATCCGCTTGTTGCAGAACCTCTAACAATCTTTGATCATCCTGTGCCATCATAATCATTTCTGCATTGGCCGTTGCCACCATATGTAATTTTGGCTGTCCCACTAATGAAAGCACTCTATCTACGGCTTCCGTCATCGTTACCGCATCAATTGGGACGGATAGCACATGTATTTGATTCTGCACCATTCACCTCATCTACTCTAGTATGTAAACAAGAAGGACAGGACATATGAAAGAGACTACACCCTATCATAGACCTATCCTTCTGGTAGGTAATTTTCCTAATTATTTCTTTTCGCAGCGCATAACGCCAGCTTCCATATAGTTATCAGCTTTCATGTCCACGAAAATTACTTTTACCGCTTCTGCCGGTACTTTTACAGTTTCTACAGTTGCTTTTGTAATCGCTTCGCCAAGAGCTTTCTTTTGTTCAAAAGTACGACCTTCAACAAGTTCTACATGAATAATAGGCATGAGTCTTTCCTCCCTCATCACTAGATATCTATAGCACCATGCTACAGATAAAATCTCACCTTATTGTATCATAGATGACCCTTACTAAACAACATGTAGTAGGTAAGATTAATTATATAAAATACGCATATACTGTGGTCCAAAACGTGCTTCCATTTGGTGACGCAAAGTCGATTGTACTTCATCAAATCCGTGGGATTGTAAATACATTTTAGCATCTTCTCTAGCTTCCACAAGAATAGGTATATCTTTGATAATGTTCGCAACTTTCAAATCTGGCAGACCTGACTGAGCCAAGCCAAATAATTCCCCTGTACCACGGATGAGCAAGTCTTGTTCTGCTAGTTCAAATCCGTCTTGCGTTTGTTCCATCAGTGAAAGTCGAGTTTTGCTATCAGGGTTTTTACTATCACTAATCAGAATACAATAGGCCTGTGCCGATCCACGACCTACACGACCACGCAATTGATGCAACTGGGATAAACCAAAACGTTCTGCATTATGGATACACATAATCGTCGCATTCGGCACATTCACGCCTACTTCAATCACCGTAGTCGATACTAACAAATGAATCTCTCGACGATAGAACGCATCCATAATTTCTTCTTTTTCCTTTGGACGCATGCGACCATGCACCAAACCTACACGATAGTGTGGCTCAAAATATTCTTTATATTCATAAGCAATCTGTTCCGCAGCTTGCAAATCCATTTTTTCAGACTCTTCTACTAATGGGCACACGGCATAGACCTGACGACCCGCTTGCATTTCCTTTTCAAAAAAATGTAACAATCGCTCTTTATAGGACGAATCCACAGCGTAGGTCTTCACTGGTTTACGACCAGGAGGCATTTCCTTAATCAAAGAAACTTCTAAATCTCCATAAATGGATAAGGTCATAGTCCGTGGTATAGGGGTTGCCGTCATGATTAGCACATGAGGATGGTCTCCTTTTCGTTGTAGTTTCGCCCGCTGCTCTACACCAAATCGATGTTGTTCATCCACTACAATCAAACCTAATTGATGAAATATAACCCTATCTTGAATCAATGCATGGGTACCTACTAAGACATCGATGTCTCCTCGTTCTAAGGCTTCATAGAGATCTTGCTTTTTTTTCGTTGAACCAGTCAACAATGCCATTCGTATCGGAGCATCTTGAAAGAGTGCCTGAAAGCTTTCAAAATGTTGTGTGGCTAAAATTTCCGTCGGCGCCATAATCGCCCCTTGAAATCCATTTTCTACTGCTTTAGCTAACGCCAAAGCAGCTACTACCGTTTTACCAGAACCTACATCACCTTGTACTAACCGCTGCATAGCTTGAGGCTGCTCCATATCCTTAGCAATTTCCCCTAATGCTTTTTCTTGATCCCCTGTCAAAGTAAATGGTAAGCCTTGCCTAACTCGTTCCACCAAAGATCCATTCTTTGTCATATGAAAGCCTCCTTGACCTTGCTCGTGAGCTCTTAGAAGTAACAATCCCATTTGCATAATCCATAGTTCTTCATAGGCTAATTGTGCACGTGCCTCTTGGTAGCGTTCCCACGATGTAGGAAAATGCATTTCTCGAAAGGCATCATAACGGCTCATGGTAAACTTGTCTCCCATCACATCTTGAGGGACCACGTCTTCTAAAGTGCCATTATGGTCAAACCAATTTTTAATGGCTACGCGAATCCCCCACTGTTTCATACCTTCCGTCAAACCGTAGACCGGTACAATACCACGGTCTATGACTTGTCCTTCTTCTATCATTTCCACTTGTGGTGTATTCATTTGGTACGCACCATAAGTATGTTCTATCTTCCCATAGGCATATATTTGTTGACCTAGTTTATAAAAGTTTTTCTTATAGGCTTGGTTAAAAAATGTCAAGTTTAATTGACGTATTCCATCAGATAGAGTAACCGTTAAAATATGCATACGTGGTCTTGGGCGTTTTTCACTGACCCTTACTACCTGCCCTGTCACACCTATCATCTCTCCTATAGGAGCTTCACAGATCGTATACACTTGCCGTCTATCTTCAAAAGTACGTGGAAAATAATGCAACAAACCTGTTACCGTATAGATTCCTAATTTATTCAATTGTTTCACTCGTTGCGGTCCCACACTCTTTATAGATTGCAATTGTTCGTTCATATTCTATCTGTACTCTTTCCTTTTTTCTAAAAGTACCCTCTACTCTATCCACTCTGAAAGCATGCTACATGACTAATTTGTATTAGTTGCTTAATACATAAGAATCGCCATACTGTAAACACTCGCTAATACTCTGTCATAATCAGCCTTACTGTACCTACGTATGGTATGGTATGCATCTATATGTGTATCTATCCTATGACACACTATCATACGTAACTGCTACTTGATGCTTTATATTATACCATAGAGAGACAATACAATATGAACTCTACCTAAAAATAGGCGCAAAAAAAGAAGGGCACTTTGTAAAAGAGTTACGTGAGTTAGGTTATATAACAAAGTGTCCTTCTATGATTAAATTATACATCTTGTTTAAATTAAACACAAGTCATATTTTAATAAAATTTGACAGTGTTTACTATTTTAGTATATAGTTAATAAGCTAGTATAATCTTATCTAAAAGGAAGAAACGCACTTGCATTGCTATGCCCTTTTATGATAAAATACATATGTTATATTAGTAGTAAACACTTTGGAGGTGGAAACAAATGGCAAACCTTTGCGAAGTATGTGGTAAATCCACTACTACGGGTATGAATGTTTCTCATTCCCATATCCGTTCCAAACGAACTTGGAAACCAAACATCCAAAGAGTACGAGCAATTGTAGACGGCGAAACTAAACGAGTTAACGTTTGCACACGCTGCCTTCGTTCTGATAAAATTACACGCGCGTAAGATTTTGAAGGTACATGTACTCAAAAAAGAGGCTATCAGTCAGGAAGAAATTTCTTCAGTACTGATAGCCTCTTTTGCTATGTTTAGCTTTATTATTTTACTCTATTCTTACACCGATAAAACACAGGGCTCAGTATAAGCCTAACTGTATAAAAAGTAAGCCTCTCCTTTATTTTGCTAATAATTGTAAAAAACTTTCCCCCGCAAATGATTCTTTAACCCCAAAGTTTTCCAATATAGTTTGTCCAATATCTGCAAAGCTACGTCTATCCCCTAGATCAATGGGTCCTGTGAAAGTTGGTGAATACGCCAAAATTGGCACGAGTTCCCGTGTATGGTCCGTACCCTTCCAAGTCGGATCGTTACCATGGTCTGCCGTAATAAGTAGCAAATCATCTTTCGTCAATAGTTCTAGCAGTCCTCCCAACTGGTAGTCAAACATTTCTAGCTCACGACCATAACCTTGTACATCACGACGATGTCCATACAAACTGTCGAACTCCACTAAGTTCACCATCATATAGCCATGAGTAAAACTACCTTCCGATGTAGTATCAGATGTATTATGCATATTACGTGGACTACATATACCATGTGCATCATATGTACCATTTGTACCATGTGTGCCGTCCGCACTATGCCCCAACAAGGCAGCCACTAGGTTCATACCATGGGAATTAGATTTCGTTGGATAGGATTGATCCAAACCGATATGAGCATATATATCCCCAATCTTTCCCACACCAATTGTGGGCACTTTCGCATCTTGTAAAGCTTGCAACACAAATCGCCCTTCTGGCAACCGACTATAATCATGACGATTTGAGGTTCGCACAAAATGACCTGGTTCTCCCACAAATGGACGAGCAATGATACGCCCTACGTAATAGTCCCCAATACACACACGTTCCCGTGTAACTTGGCACATCTTATATAGGTCCTCTAACGGTATGATGCTTTCATGAGCAGCAATTTGAAACACCGAATCAGCAGAGGTATACACAATAGGTTTGCCCGTTCTCATATGCTCTTTCCCAAGGCGTTCAATGATCTCCGTCCCCGATGCAGCTTCATTACCTAAAAATCCATAGCCAGTTTCCTTCGTGAAAGTATCCATTAACTCCTGTGGAAACCCATCATAAAACGTAGGGAAAGGAACGTTCACAGGATGCCCCATCATCTCCCAATGACCACTGGTCGTATCTTTCCCTGTACTCTGTTCATGCATGCGACCAAAGGCGCCCACTACTGTATCTTGTTGCGGTGTAATATCTGCAATCTTACCAATGCCCAATTTTCGTAGATTTGGAATCTGTAAAGGACCTACCATTTCTTCAATATGCCCCAACGTATTGGCACCCGTATCTCCAAAACGTTCTGCATCTGGACTGTGGCCAATTCCTACACTATCTGTAACAATAGTTATAATTCGTTTAAACATAGAGACCTCCTCTCTTGTAAACGCTCGTAAACAAGCTATGCCTAGGAAATTGGACTCCTAGGCATTCTTTCACTATTTCAAATACGGCATAGCTAATAACAACGCAGATAAGGTTTTGCTATCCTTAATCTTTTCTTCCTGAATGCGTTGTAACAATTCATCAAAGGTATAGCGCTCTACTTCCACATATTCATCTTCATCCCAATGGATTTCCCCTTTTGAAAGTCCTTTTGCTACAAATAAATGGATCACTTCATTGCAAAATCCAGGAGACGTAGCGATAGTACCTAAACTAATCCATTCTGAAGCGATAATTCCAGTTTCTTCTTCTAGTTCTCGCTTAGCACACACTAATGGATCTTCTCCTTTGTCTAATTTACCTGCAGGGATTTCTAATAAATAATCGTTTAAGGCATATCGGAATTGTTTTTCCATAATGATACGATTTTCCTCATCAATAGCTACCACTGCACTTGCCCCTGGATGATGTACCACCTCACGCCACGATTCCTTGCCATTAACCTCAGCAATATCGTACGTTACTTTAATTAATTTACCATCGAATTTCATCTCCGATGAAAGTTTATGTTCTTGCATGGGTCCTCCTTAATTTACGATAATAGGTTCTATTTGATTATGAAAAATAATAGTTCCTTTATTAGTCCATCGTACACTCATCTGCCACAACACATCTTTATCAATCGTCGCTAAATATCTGTTTTTACTGTATTCGTTTTTAAATTCTTTTTCTACTATTTGTAGCATATACTGTAGTTCTAATAAAACTGCAAATTCATGTTTACAATGTCCATCACAATAACAACTACATGAGATATCTTCAATGATTCCATTATTATATTCAAATTCTACCTCATAGTACTCTGATCCACGTATAATGGCATATCCATATCTATCATCGATACACATATATACAACTCGTTGTTCTTTATAATATTGTAATCCTCTCTCTACTCGAGCATGCTCTATAGGAAACTGAGTTAGATCATCTAGTGGAAATGGATCCGGTCTATATGTAGAAATATATGGTTCTTCACCTTGGGGAGGAAAAAACCATTGACTGATTTTTTCTTTACCTAAACTTTTACGGTCAAAGCTCAATAACAGTCGATTGAAGATTTTAAATTCCCCTTGTAATTGGGTATCGATCTTAGCAATGACTCGTTCATATTTTGAAGGTCTTACTTTAAATTGATGACGTACATCTACAACTATACCTAACGTATCCTTCATTTTACCAGAAACATAGACATGATCTCCCTCATGAAGAATTATATCTTCACATAAGTATAAAAACACATCATCTTTTGCCACAAAATATACCTGAACTAAAGTCATATGCTTATGTGTTGAAATGGATTTAGATTGAGTTAATTCTTTAGTATCAGTCGTTTCTTTGTCGAGGATGTCTAATTCCTGTAGGGCCATGATATATCCTTTCTTATTAAAATACAAAGCAAAGTTATAATCCCTAGATAAATTTAAAATGCATATAATTTAATAATGAGATCAGATAATATATTTGTTCTTCTATTTATATCTACTGCTGTCCATTTTTCCTTGCTACCTATATCTTCTCCTTTATCACTATCAACTATAGATTCATTTAAAAAATAAGCCACTTCTTAATCCCTCAAACTCACTTCCACTAGGATTATAGTCACGTTTTACAATAAAAGAAGAATTGCTCATTTCCGAATTATATGGGGTCAATGTTAAATTACCTAATTTATTTTTATATGTTTCTTGAATATCTTCTGCTTTGAGCTGATCGCCATTACCTAAAGACTGAATCCAATCTTCATTCAGTCTTCCATCTGGTAATATATGTTCTATAGTCAATTTATAGAGTACTCGAGGCATTAGTTTTGATGTGAAATTATCTAAAGTATCTGTTCTAGATTTTGAAAATAGCCATAAAAATTAAAGCAATAGATGTTAATCCGTGCTGACCATCTACAACTTCTTGCCATTTAATTGATGTATCTATTGGATCTACTTTATCTATAAATAAAACATTACCAATATAATAGCCTTCCTTCTCTACATTTATATCATTTAAAAAATCACTAATATTTGATTCTTCCCAAGTATACGGTCTTTGATAATTCGGAACTATATACGTTGGTCCATCCCCAATCGGAAATATTTCTTTAACTTGTTTACATCCTGTTCCAATTTGTATAGAAAACTCTCCTTAAGATATATTAATTGATACCTTAAGTAGATCATATATAAATATGTATGTCAAGATTTGGAATTTTACATTCATATAAAAAGAATAGAACCAAAAACTAATTTGTGTAGTAATAATTCTAATATATATTAATTATCATAAATATGTTGATGTATAAGCGTAATACAATCATCATCTATAAATGAGTCATATCGTAATCTAAGTGCATTATAATTATTAAGACCGGTTTCAATGCTAATTAATACTTCAACAAATACACGATAATCAGTATCCATCATTTGCTCTAATTGATCCTTGAATATATTAAAATTCTTCATATGATCCCTCATTATATATCTACAATATAAAACCGATCAAATTATATCATAATTAGGTAATAACTACGAGTACAAAAAATAGTTCTGCTTTACTAGGGATTCTAGGGCTAAGCATTTATACTATAGATATTACTTTTCGAATCTGGCTGGAAACGGCTTAATAAATATAGCTCTATCATTAACAACTTCCTATGTGTTCCTGGCTGTGGATTTTGTGCGCCCTTTGGGCTTCAAAATCTTACGCCAGGAACTAAGCGATGCTCTATGATTTATGCGTCGCTTTGCTCCTTTAAATCATGAGCCCTACTTATCCCAGGCCTTATCAGATATACCTTAGTTAATACTCGATTAATCTGGCTGGAAACGGCTCTCCTCGTACATCATCATTTGCAACTTCCTATGTGTTCCTGACTGTGGATTTTGTGCGCCCTTCGGGCTTCAAAATCTTACGCCAGGAACTCCCCGATTCACACACTTTCATGCGTCGCTATGCTCCTATGAAAGTGGTTCACTGGGGATCCCAGGCCTATGGTATTCTTCCATAGATATTACTTGAGTCATGTTGGCTGGAAACGGCCAGACCAAAATAATATATTGAATGAGAAAATAAAAAGAGCACCCTTTTGGGTGCTCTTTCTTTATTTATCAGCGACTTCCTATCCTCCCAGGCCGTTTCCAGCCAAGTACTTTCGGCGTTTACGAGCTTAACTACTGTGTT
>NZ_RQVG01000012.1:0-60899 GCF_003992195.1 Veillonella sp. 3627
AGTTTATCTAACTTATTTGTTACTTTTTCAGCTAAGGACAAAGTAATCGTTCCATTGTTAGCTACAGTTTTGATTTGGTCAGCAGTACCAGCTACTTTTAAAGTACCTGTGGCCAATGGTAAGTTCAAGTGATCTTCACCAGCTGCTACACCTTCGTTAGTATCACCAGCATAACGTAGATTTGCATTATTAGTCACTGTTGTATTCAAGTTCTTAATCGCATCATCCACATATTCTTTATTCGCTGCATCGCCATTGTCTATCGCTTTCGCTACATTAGTGATTTTCATACCACCAGCATTGATACCATCTTTACCGATTGTAACAGTTTTAGTTTCACCAGCTGCTCCATCTGCACCTGCTGCAGTATTAGCGATAGAAACACCATCTGCTCCTAAGGTAATTGTAGAACCTGGTTTACCTGCTCCTGTAGCATTACTAATAGATTTAATATTGCCAAGGTTTTCTGCTAATTTCACATCAAGGTCATTATCAGTTTTAACCACTTTGATGTTATTTGTTTCAGTTGCTGTACGAGTGAAGTTATCTGCACCTTTGATTGTCAAAGTAGTACCTAAGTCACGGTGTACTTTCGCAGTTGTATCGTTACCTGTGAAATCCAAGCCCTTGGTTGTAAGTGTATTAGTTATATTCGTACTACCATCAGTGATTTTTTTAGATAAATCATTGTAATTGTTAGTAACTGTGTCACCTAAGTTTGTTAATTTTTCTGTAGTTTCAGAAATCTTAGTATTTTGTGCTGCATTGGTAGCATCTAATTTTTCAATAGCATCCTTAATCGTAGTGACATCATCTTTAGTACCAGCCGCATTAGTAATACTGAAAGTTGGGCCTGTAATTTTGCCATTTTCATTAATTGTTGTGCCACCGATGATAGCACCAATTTCAGATTTAGTAGTATGTAATTGTCCACCGTTCACAGCATCTTTGGAGCCTGCTGCTACTTTTCCATCAGCGATGTTGGACAATTTAGTTGTACCACCAGTTGTTGTACCATCTGGGTTAACCACACGAGCTTCTACAGTAGTAGCCGGTTGTGCATTGTTTACTACATTGCCTGTTTTATCTACATCTGTAGTTTTATAGTAATTACCGTTATTTGCTTTAACTAGACGTTCACCATTTTCATCTGTGTATACCACAGATCCAGCTTCGCCGTTACGTAATGCATTTACTTTATCTGTTAAGTTTGTACCATTTAAGCCGTCTTTACCAGTCGCACCTTTATCACCAGCATTACCTGCATCACCAGCTTGTCCATTAGCCGCTTTACCATCTCGTCCATCTGCTGCTGTATCACCAAGTTTATCTAACTTATTTGTTACTTTTTCAGCTAAGGACAAAGTAATCGTTCCATTGTTAGCTACAGTTTTGATTTGATCAGCAGTACCAGCTACTTTTAAAGTACCTGTGGCCAATGGTAAGTTCAAGTGATCTGCATCAGCTGCTGCACCTACGTTAGTATCACCAGCATAACGTAGATTTGCATTATTAGTCACTGTTGTATTTAAGTTCTTAATCGCATCATCTACATATTCTTTATTCGCTGCATCGCCATTGTCTGTCGCTTTCGCTACATTAGTGATTTTCATACCACCAGCATTGATACCATCTTTACCGATTGTAACAGTTTTAGTTTCGCCAGCTGCTCCATCTGCACCTGCTGCAGTATTAGCGATAGAAACACCATCTGCTCCTAAGGTAATTGTAGAACCTGGTTTACCTGCTCCTGTAGCATTACTAATAGATTTAATATTGCCAAGGTTTTCTGCTAATTTCACATCAAAACCATCACCTGCAGTATTTTTCACTACATCAATATTATTCTTAGCATTAGCTTCACGAGTGAAGTTTTCTGCACCTTTCACTTTTAAAGCTTCACCAAGATTGCGATGTACTTTATCTGTATCAGCAGCATCTTTATTGCCATAGAAATCTAAGCCTTTATTGCCAAGGACAGTGTTCGCATTATTGATACGACCATCTAATTTAGAAATCGCATCCCCTACATTGTTCACAGCTTCTGTTGTATTGCTACCATCATCTTTAGTGATGTTGTACGTAGGGCCTGTGAATACACCGTTTTCTACTTTAGCACCACCACCTAAGGCTGTGGCTAAATCAGATTTAACAGTGTTCAATTGACCGCCGTTCACAGCATCTTTAGAATTAGCTGCTACTTTACCATCAGCAATGTTGGACAATTTAGTTGTGCCACCAGTTGTTGTACCATCTGGGTTAACCACACGAGCTTCTACAGTAGTAGCTTTTGTTGCACCATTCAATACATTGCCATCTTTATCTACATCTGCAGCTTTATAGTATTCTCCATCTTTAGCTTTTACTAAACGTGCACCATTTTCATCTGTATATACTACAGATCCAGCTTCGCCGTTACGTAATGCATTCACTTTATCTGTTAATGTTTTATCGTTTAAGCCATCTTTGCCAGTTAAGCCTTTCGCACCAGATGCGCCATTTACACCATCACGACCATTAGATGCTGTATCACCTACATTGTTAATAGCATTTAATTTTGCTTTTACTGTGTCAGATAAATCTAAGGAATATTTACGTACTTTATCTGTACCTAAATCTCCACCTTTAATCGCAAGTCCATCTCCTGTAACTGCTACTGTTGTATCGTTAGCATTTACTTTATATGTAGTTACGCCTACAGTTGCTGTATCTTTTTCAACAGTCGTATTAATACCATCTGCTACTTTCACAGCATCTTGTGCTGCACCTTTTGCTAATTCTTTAACTGTAGTTTTTCCTGTATCAGTTAAATTGCTTAAGTCTTTATCTGCTGCGTTATCAATAGTGCTACGAGTCGCTTTATCTAAACCAAATGTAACTACACCATTATCGCCTGTTGTGATTGCTAAACCAGATTTAGGACCTTCTGCAGTGGTAGTAGTGTCTGTAGCTGCTGTGAAGTTAAATCCATCTTGCAATTTAACTGTTTTCTTAGCAGTGTCTTGATTTGATTTATAAGCAATACTTGTATCTAAGTTTTTAGCAATTACTTTCGCATCACCAAAGTCGACTGTACCTTTGTCTCCATTAGTTGGAGCTTTTACAGTTACTTTTGTATCGCCATTTTTGATCACCAAATCACTAGTACCATCACCAGAGATTTCTTTCATCTTGGCAAGGTTTTCTGCTAATTTCACATCAAGAGCATCGCCATTTTTAACAACTTTGATGTTGTTCTCAGTTGCTGCACGAGTGAAGTTTTCAGTTCCCTTGATTGTCAAAGTGGTACCTAAATCACGATGTAATTTACCAGCATCAGTTGTGTCATTACCTGTGAAATCTAAGCCTTTAGTAGTAAGTGTATTAGTTATATTCGTAGCACCATCAGTGATTTTTTTAGACAAATCATTGTAATTGGTAGTAACCGTTTCACCTAATTTTGTTAATTTTTCTGTAGTTTCAGAAATCTTAGTATTTTGTGCTGCATTCGCTGCATCTAGTTTTTCGATGGCCTCTTTAATAGTTCCAGCATTTTCAGCAGTACCAGCTTCATTAGTAATGCTGAAAGTTGGTCCTGTAATTTTGCCATTTTCATTAATTGTTGTGCCACCGATGATAGCACCAATTTCAGATTTAGCAGTATGTAATTGACCACCGTTCACAGCGTCTTTGGAACCTGCTGCTACTTTGCCATCTGCAATGTTGGACAATTTAGTTGTGCCACCTGTTGTTGTACCATCTGGGTTCACCACACGAGCTTCTACAGTAGTAGCTTTTGTTGCACCATTCAATACATTACCTGTTGCATCTACATCTGCAGCTTTATAGTATTCTCCATCTTTAGCTTTTACTAAACGTGTACCATTTTCATCTGTATATACTACAGATCCGGCTTCACCATTACGTAATGCATTCACTTTTTCAGTTAATGTTTTGTCATTTAAGCCGTCTTTACCAGTTAAGCCTTTCGCACCAGATGTACCATCTTTGCCATCACGTCCGTTAGAGGATGTATCACCTACTTTTGCTAATTGAGCTTTTACAGTTTCAGCTAATCCAACTGTAATTGTATCTCCTTTTGCTGTCGTAGTGATTTCGTTTTCAGCACCATTCACATGTAATGTACCTGTTGCCAAGGATAACCCTACTTTTTCAGTTGCTTGATCTTGTGCATTTTTTGTTACATTACCAGCAAAGTTTAAGGTAGCATTACCAGATACAATATTTCCTAAGTTGGTAATTGCATCATCTACATATTTTTTATTCGCTGCATCGCCTTCAGCTTTAGCTTCTCCTACATTAGTGATTTTCATACCACCAGCATTGATACCATCTTTACCGATTGTAACAGTTTTAGTAGCTCCATCTTTCGTATTAGCGATAGATACACCATCTGCACCTAATGTAACTGTAGAGCCTGTTGTACCATTTCCACTGCTGATAGATGTGATATTTTTCAATTCACTAGCAAGTTTTACATTTAATGTATCTGCTGCAGTACCATCTTTTTTCACAGTAATATTATTTTGACCGTGGATGTTTAAAGTTTCTCCTAATTTACGAGTTACTTTATCTGCTGTTGCATCATCACCAGCAAATACCATACCTTTTTCAACGATACCATCTACTTTTCCTTCTAAAGTTGTTACTTTTCCTGCTGTTTCAGAGATTTTTGTATTTTGTCCAGCATTTGTAGCGTTCAACTTATCAATAGCATCTTTTAAGGTATTTGCCGTTTCATTTGTGCCATCTGCTTTTGTAATACTGAAAGTTGGTCCTACTACTGTGCCATCTGCATTGACTGTAGTGCCACCGATTACATTTGTAGCTAAATTTCCTACAGCTGCTAATTTACCTTTTGTAGCTGCAGATAAATCTAAGGAATATTTACGTACTTTATCTGTACCTAAATCTCCACCAGTAATCGCAAGTCCATCACCTGTTACCGCTACTGTAGTATCGTTAGCATTTACTTTATATGTCGTTACACCTGCAGTTGCTGTATCTTTTTCAACAGTAGTATTAATACCGTCTGCTACTTTCACAGCATCTTGTGCTGCGCCTTTTGCTAATTCTTTAACTGTAGTTTTTCCTGTATCAGATAAATTGCTTAAGTTTTTATCCGCTGCATTGTCGACTTTTTCACGAGTCGCTTTGTCTAAACCAAATGTAACTACACCATTATCGCCTGTTGTGATTGCTAAACCAGATTTAGGACCTTCTGCAGTGGTAGTAGTCTCTGTAGCTGCTGTGAAGTTAAATCCATCTTGCAGTTTAACTGTTTTCTTAGCAGTGTCTTGATTTGATTTATAAGCAATACTTGTATCTAAGTTTTTAGCAATTACTTTCGCATCACCAAAGTCGACTGTACCTTTGTCTCCATTAGTTGGAGCTTTTACAGTTACTTTTGTATCGCCATTTTTGATCACCAAATCACTAGCACCATCACCAGAGATTTCTTTCATCTTCGCAAGGTTTTCTGCCAATTTTACATCAAGAGCATCGCCATTTTTCACAACTTTGATGTTATTCTCAGCTGCTGCACGAGTGAAGTTTTCTGCACCTTTAATTGTCAAAGTAGTACCTAAATCACGATGTACTTTACCAGCATCAGTTGTGTCATTACCTGTGAAGTCTAAGCCTTTAGTAACTAATGCACCATTAGCTGTAGTAATACGAGTATCTAATTTAGTAATGGCTTCGCCAACATTAGATGCGGTTTCTGTGCCTGAACCATCCGCTTTTGTAATGTTATATGTAGGACCTGTGAAAGTACCATTTTCTACTTTAGCACCACCACCTAATGCAGTAGCTAAATTTGTTACTTTTTCTGCAGTATCAGAGATTTTAGTATTTTGCCCCTTATTCGCTGCATCTAATTTTTCGATGGCCTCTTTAATAGTTCCAGCATTTTCAGCAGTACCATCTGCTTTAGTAATGTTGAAAGTAGGTCCTGTTACAGTACCATCTGTAGCAATTGTAGTTCCACCAATCACATTTGTTGCTAAATTTCCTACAGCAGCTAATTTACCTTTTGTAGCTGCAGATAAATCTAAGGAGTATTTACGTACTTTATCTGTACCTAAATCACCACCAGTAATAGCAAGTCCGTTTCCAGTAACTGCTACCGTTGTATCATTAGCATTTACTTTATATGTCGTTACACCTGCAGTTGCTGTATCTTTTTCAACAGTGGTATTAATACCATTAGCTACTTTCACAGCATCTTGTGCTGCTGTTTTTGCTAATTCTTTGACTTTATTTTTACCATCATCAGATAAATTACTTAAGTTTTTATCCGCTGCGTTGTCAACTTTTTCACGAGTCGCTTTATCTAAGCCAAATGTTACTTTGCCATTATCTTCTGCTTTGATAGCCAAGCCAGATTTTGGACCTTCTGCCGTAGTCGTGGCATCTTTACTTGCTACGAAGTTAAATCCATCAGCTAATTTAACAGATTTAGCTTTCGCTGCTGCATCATCGTTAGCACGATATTTGATAGATGCATCTAAGTTAGATGCTACTACTTTCGCATTACCAAAGTCGACTGTACCATTGTCTCCATTAGCTGGAGCTTTTACAGTGACTTTAGTATTACCATTATTGATCACTAAATCTTGCGAACCAGTGCCAGAGATTTCTTTCATGCCTGTTAACTTGTCAGATAATTTAACAGCTAACCCAGTCGTACCGTCTTTTTCCACACGAATATTAGTATTCGTTGTAGTAGACGTGTAATTCGCACCACCTTTGACAGTTAATGTTGTATCTAAAGTACGTGCTACACCTTGAGTATCGTCACCAGTGAAAGTAATCGCTTTCATCTTGAAAGTATTATAATCGGACTGCAATGTATCTACTACAGATTTTTTAGCAATATCTTTAATCGTAACGCGAGTGCTTTGATCTTGGTTATTACCATTTTGTTGAATCAAAGAAGCTGTACCATCAGTATTTACTGTATACTCACCTGATTTGATATGCATCTCAGCTGTTTTATCAATTTTATCATCAAGAGCTGCTTTTACTTTGCCAGAGGTAACAAGTTTGTTATCCTCATTCGCTGCTCCTACAGAACTAGCAATATTCGGTGTAATCGTAACAGCACCATTGTTATTATTTACTGTTAAAGCAGCTGTATTCCCACTAGTTACTGTTTTCACAACATTTGTTACATTCAACGTAACAACACCATTGGAATTAGAAATGGCAATATTGTCGCCTGCTTTTAAAGTAACACGTTTCTTAGTTTGATTATTCACAGTTTGAGGCGCCACATCAGTTGGGTTAGCATCTCCCACATTTTGTGTACGTAATAACCACTCATTGGATTCTAATGCTTTCAACTGTTTCACGTTCACTGCATCATAATCATCAGTACCACCCGCTACACTGACAATACGACGTGTTATAGTAGCTGTTCTATCAGAATCATTTCGTTTATTACCAACGGAAATCACACCATTACCGCTATTGTTAGTAGATTCACCAGACAAATACGCTGTTTTTCCAGCTCCATCTGCTTCCGTTGTAGTAGACCCTTCACCTAGTGCTACCGAATGTGCTAAGGCAGCATTTGCATTAGTACCTAAAGCCATCGCACTAGATGCTGTCGCCTGTGCAGATGTACCGATGGCAGCCGCATTTTCAGCAGAAGCTACTACATTTTTGACATCTCCGCTAGAACCAATACCTATCGCATTTTTACCAGATATATTAACAAAATATCCTAGGGCAGTACCATATTGTGCTCCCGATTCCACTAAATTTCGAGCACCAATACTTGTCGCTTGGTTCGCATTCACTGTAGATGTATAACCAATGTTTGTACTTGCTGAATTTGAAACTGTTAAATCATAACCAACAGCAGTAGATTTTTCTGCTGTTACCACTGCATTTCTACCAATGGCCACTGCACCCAACGCTTTTGATTTTGATAGGTAACCTACAGAAACGCCGTCTGCTGTTGTTGATTCTGTATCAATACCAACAGAAACAGATCGCAAGCCATTTGCAGAAGCCCGTAAACCTACCGCCACAGTTTCTTTTTCAGAAGCCGTTGTGTCAGTACCTATAGCTACTGAGTTAGCTTTAGCCGCTGACGCACTATTACCTACAGCAATAGCAGAGCTACCTGTTGCTTTAGCACCTACACCCGCTGCAAAAGCATGTGAATCGGTTGCTTGAGCCCCATTACCAATCGCTGTAGCTGATTCTCCTGTCCCTTGCGCGGATGTACCCAATGCAATAGCATTAGCGTTCGCCGTTGTGGCACCATTACCAATTGCTGTGGCAGAGGCTCCAACTCCTTTGGCAGAGGTACCAAATGCAATAGAGTTTTCGCCACTTGCTACTGCTTGCTTACCAATCGCTGTTGATGCGACAGCATTACCTTGCGCTGATGTACCAATGGCAATGGCATCTGCACCTGCAGCAATTACTTTTGCACTACTATCAGCGCTAGATCCAATAGCAACAGCATTTTTACCTTTTGCTCGTACATCATAACCAATCGCTGTAGAGTATTGAGCCGCTTCATGCGTTTCATTTGTAGAACCAATATTGACAGACTGGTTCGCTTTTGAAAAAGAATTATACCCAATAATTGTGCTACCAGAAGCCTCCTTGCTAGCTGTAATGTTGGTACCAATTGCTGTGGTATATTCTCTTAAGGATTGAACATTTCTACCCAAGGCTACAGATCCAGCACCTGTAGACCGTGCAGCAGCACCAATGGCAATAGAAGCTTCGCCAGTCGATTGATTCGTTGTATTATTAAATGTACTACCAATACTAATAGAGTTTTTACCAGAAGCTAAGCTTTCACTACCTGCTGCAAATGCATTACTCTCTGTTGCTTTCACTAGATAACCAATAGCTGTAGCAGTATTACCTGTTCCTTCTGCGCCTGTACCAAGTGCAATAGCATTAGTATTAGATGCTAACGCCTCTTTACCAATAGCTGTAGATTCATTATTATTAGCTTGTGCTGCTGTACCAATAGAAATGGCATTTTCACCTGCTGAATTTAATTTTCTATTGCTGTTCTCGCCACTAGAACCAATTGCTACGGCATTTTTACCTACCGCTCGTACTTCATAACCGATAGCTGTAGCTCTGGCTTTACTTGCTTGCGCATCTGTACCTATAGATGTAGCACTTTTATCGGATGCTAAGGCTTTATAACCAATGGCTACCGCTTTTTCTGCTGTGGCTTTAGTTTTTTCTTTATTATCGGAAGCTGTATTACCATCCTTAGTTGGTTCACCACCATCACCACCACCGATAGCGATAGCATTAGCTGCACTAGCTGTAGCACCACGACCTAAGGCAGTCGCATTACCACCTGTAGCAATAGTACGGACACCAATGGCAACATCGCCCCATTTATCATAATCATTAATAGTTTTACCATTATCAGTATTGATATCATTATTGGGCACACCATTTTCATTATATACATTAGCGCCCGCTAACGACTGCCACCCTACAGCTATAGCACCATTACCATAGCCACGAGAACTAACACCAAATGATGTAGCCCCTGTTTTCTTAGCTCGTGATTGTTCACCCATAGCAATGCCATGAAGGTCTGCATGTGTATTATATCCTACACTTACGCCATAATCGTCTGTAGCTTGAGCAGTACGCCCGATTGCAACACCAAAAGAATGACCTATGATCTGAGATCCCAGTCCCATTACTACATTTGAGTTCCCCATTGCTTTTGCATTTACACCAATAGCAATCCCTGGCTCAACTCTCCTAGATCCATCGCCTCCAATAGCTGTTCCATCAGAATAGCTGCCTGAGCCAATTGCAATAGTCGCATCGGTCTTGGTTTCACCTCCTGCTAAAGATACTCCACCTCTTACTGGATCTGCCGATACATCCGTCACCAAGGCTCCGGATCCCACAGCCATAGCCGCCAAGATGCTAGCTACAACAATTTTCTTTTTACCAGAATGATTTTTTGCCATTTCAGATACAACAATATAGCATTGTTTTGACTTACTCCAAATTACTTTAAAAATTTTGTTCATACTAAACTCCTATACTCATATGATTACAACATTTACATAACAAAAAAAAATGATGCTCACTTACAATATATACTCATAAGTTAAGCATTTATGGCACAAAAAATTGAATGCTTACGTATTTCATAATCAACTTATTAAAATAGATAAACATTCATTATTATTTTATATCTATTTACACACCATCCTTTTGGGACACTTCATCCAGCCCCTATTTTCACACTAAATACCTAACACAAACTACTTTACTTATCAAAATAATTTTCAATTTTCATTATATACCAATTCAGTGCATATTGGAATAGTTTTTTTACGAAATTTAAAAATTTTTCTTAAATTTACATCCAAAAATATCGATATATCAATATTTTTCCATCTATTCTTGTACATATATATTAAAACTTTGAGGACTACATCGAATTAATTAGAAATAGATATATTTTTTCCTCCTACTTTTATAGGTAATTCTATTTCTCAATTATGCTAATTACATATATACGTCTTTACAAGCTTAACTGTACCAAAACAAGAACATATCACTTACTTTGCATAAAAATTCAAAGTGAAACTACCAAACTATCTTCAAATACAAAAATTTCAACTATCTTGGACACCTGTTTCTTTTCATTTACCGAGTTTTGCCAATACCATCAAAGTCAAAGTTCATGACTGCGTCATAAGCATCCTAGATATCTCAACAATAGAATCCTCTAGGCTTATTCGCCACGGAAATAGAGTAGTATTTTTTCTTATACTATACTACAGATACAGATAAGAAGAGCCATCAACGTGTGTACGGCGTTAGGCTCATCTCAAAATTTGGGAATATGATGACGCCTAACATGTTGAGGTTAGCAGACCTCTTTGCATTAGGTATGTTCATAAATCAGAGAAATTAGAATCCAAAAAAGGACAACACATAGTGTTGTCCTTTTTCAGTAGGTGATGCCTCCATCACCAAGAGCTCTTAAGAGCCATATCTAAGTATCTATTATACTATCAGAATTACTATATTCAGTCAACTCATTATTTATAGAGTATACTGCATTTTCCCTGACAGCATTGTTTTCCACTGTCCATAATTAGAACATCCCATACGTTTTAACAACTTTTGATTCAATTTATTTCCCGCAAGATATCCCATTCTCCGGTGATTAGAATAAAAGAACTTTTTCATCAATTGTTTTAACTCTATCAAGGATTCAAAATATCCTAAAATTTTGAGCACATCAAATAAAGATAGTTTTGAGTCCTGATACCCATAATGTTTTTGAGGATTTAATGAAAATGCCTTCACTACATTAGAATTAACCTTATAATATGTAGGTGTGGTAAAGTGATTAATTACAGATGTATGTGCACAATTATTTCTCAAACACAGCAAAAAATCCATCATGTTCAGGAACTCTGATCGCTTACTTTTCTTTAATTTAAAATCACTTAAAACATCCTCTAGTACATCATCTTGCAAATAGTGTAATAATCTAACAGTCTCTCCAAACGTTAAGGTTTCTATAGACACCCAAAAAGGGACTGCGACATTCTTATGTGGAATCTTATGAATATCTCTATATACTGCAACATTCGCTGGTGCTATATACTTTTTTGATTGATAAAACTTCATGTCAATATGATCATTCCTATCAATCAGATTCGTTAAGTAAAATGGTTTAAAAAGGATAAAATCAGCAAACTTACTGTATATTTTTTTATTTTGTTCATTGACAAAGGGATAATTTAGAGAATATGGGCAATATGTAACACTCGATGTATTTGTATCACTAGGGTCCATAAAATTTGATTTATTGGTATATTGCATCGTATCATTAAGCATCGTACAATGCCGTTTCGAAAAATGATATACAATTGAGGTCTTTAACTTCTCTTCTACCTTATTTAGCCTTGAAAATATAATATTAGAAAATCTTTTATCAAAAGAGTACACCGCTTTAAAGTCATCTAAAGTAATATTTTTATATATTTTAGGATTTAATGTATCTAAGAACAAGTTTTCAAATCCATTAAATAGAGAATAATAATTTTGTTCTACTAGCACTTTATTTAATTCATCATCCTTAAAAATAAGCCCTCTACATTTTAATCTATTTTTCAGACTTTCACGTGATAAAAATTTTTTTATTGCCATTTAAATCACCTTTTTTGCAGTTTCCCTAAGCCCTTCATCTTTAATTTTATAATAATTAATTTCATCTATAAATACTATTATCATCTACTATGAATATAGCGATACAATTTGTCCATACAAAAAGTCTATCATATTTTTATGGAAAAATCGACAATGCAAACTATTTATATAAATATATTTCGTTAGCATTGAAAAGAACTGCATTCCTTTAGGTATGGAGTCAATATTATTAGGATCTAAAAGTCCATTTCTAAGTGCTACCTTTAAATTGTTTGATGTCATTGGTGTTGCACTTGTTGTTACTATCTCTATCTCTGCTGGATACCTTAATACTCGACTTGAAAAGTATGTAGATTGGGGCCCTTGGACTACTTTCATCCCCTTTGGCCTTATTTCTGTTATCAACGTTGGTATTTCCATGTTATCTACACGATTTACAGGGAAATTAAGCAACTGGGGGAATTATCTAGGCATTGTAAATACAATCCTCTCCGGTGCAATAGATTATATACTGGGAAATAAAGCGGCCATTATTACCTATCCTATTACATTTATCATCTATACATTTGCCATCAAAAAATGGAAAGCCTCTTATGAAGGCATTCCTAACACGATTACTCCGTCCCGAAAATATATAGTAGGAACTATTATCACTATCGTCACTTTTACCATTTCAATTGTAGCCAATTATACCGGTTTTAATAAGAATATAAATTTCTTATCCACACTAACAACGATCGTATTCGCCTTCTCACTCATTGCTAACCTATTTAACGCTTTAAAATTAGATACGCAATGGCCATTTTGGATGGTTTATAATATCGTGCAACTATTGAAAGCCTTCACCTAAGGCAACTTTGCAAACGTAGGGAAGTATATATTCTACATAGTTAACGCCATCGGAGTTTTGTTATTCTGGAAAGAGAAAAAATGCATATAATAATGTTAATAGGAGCTAACAGTAGTATTTTTTCTCAGAATATGCTATACTACGTGTATAAATAAGAAGAGCCATCAACGTGTGAACGGCGTTAGGCTCATCTCAATGGCAAAAAGAAATGGGCCTAACGTGTGAGGTGGTCAGACCTCTTTACGTTAGGTCATTTTATTATCTATTTCAAGATATCAATAAAATGAATTAGTAATTCCAAAGCTAAAATGATCAAATAGAACTTTTCAAACTCGGTCATACTATCACCTCCTCCCATAATAGGAAGAGATGAGCCCAACTCACGTTGATGACTCTTCAAGTTTTATTATAGCATAAATCGTGCATACTGTTGATAACATTTAATACTACTTATAATTATAAACAGAAACAAAAGCACCTTGTCGAAACAAAGTGCCAATCTTGGTGATCCAGGAGGGATAGCGGCAAGCTTAGACCTTTAGGAGCCACAGACGACGAGAAGGTCTTAGCGATAGCACCCCTCCCACACAAAAAGGATCCTACATCAAGTAGAATCCTTCGTACTCTGGTGATCCAGGAGGGATAGCGGTAAGCTTAGTTCTCTAGGAGCATAGCGACGCGGAGAACTTAGCGATAGCATCCCTGCCACACAAAAAGGATCCTACATAAAGTAGCATCCTTCGTACTCTGGTGATCCAGGAGGGATACGTAATCGACTTAGTGTGCTAGGAGCATAGCGACGACGCACGCTTAGTCGATACGATGTTCACCCCGAAGCGTAGCGAAGGGCCCTCCAAATGAAAAAGCACCTTGTCGAAACAAAGTGCTAATACTTGGTGATCCAGGAGGAATAGCGGTAAGCTTAGACCTTTAGGAGCCATAGGCGACGCGAAGGTCTTAGCGATAGCATCCCTCCCACACAAAAAGGATCCTACTTCAAGTAGAATCCTTAGTACTCTGGTGATCCAGGAGGGATTCGAACCCCCGACCCACGGCTTAGAAGGCCGTTGCTCTATCCAACTGAGCTACTGAACCATATGTAATTACAATCATATCCAATTACCCATACATAATAAAATAACCCATCACATAGACATTGTCTCTGTATGGGAGCGTATTGAATACAATCACATGTATAAGTGGAGCGGGTGAAGGGAATCGAACCCTCGCAACCAGCTTGGAAGGCTGGGGCTCTACCATTGAGCTACACCCGCACATAAGAAAATGGTCGGAGCAGCAGGATTCGAACCTGCGACCCCCTGGTCCCAAGCCAGGTGCGCTACCAAACTGCGCTATGCCCCGATATCTTCTATCCATAGTAGTGATTCATCTTAACTGTCCTTGGGAAACACTGTTTCACTACCGTTTGCTACTTGCTGTAACAACAAATATATAATATCATATCCATCACATCTATGCAAGTATTTTTTTATAATTTATTTAACTTTTTTCTAACCGTACATGGCAAGCGGAAATGGAACACAGCACTCCCTACTCACTGTACCAAGATTCCATATATAACTAAGAGAAACGGCTGCGTTAGTATTCCAACGCCCCGCTTCTCGTGCATTTATTCTTCTTCACTTTCAGTAAAGAAAATTTGTATGCTTTGTTTTCCATCCGCATGAACCGGCTCATTGATATGTACCGTTAGTTGCTCCTCATTTGTTCTACCAACAGAATCTCCATCTTTTACCTGCTTATCAGATGTCAAAATATAATCCGCTACACTTAGGATATAGTTCCAAGCTTTCTCTGGATCCCATGGACAATGAAGGAACTCCACATTTAATTGGTTGAACAGTTCCATCCCACTCGTAGATAAGGAGATGGTGCCATCCTCTTCAAAATCCATATCTACCCATATCATATTCGCCATAGGCAACATATCATCTCGTAAGGTTTCCGTTTCTTCATGGAATTTGTCAGCTTCATATAGCACACCATTCGTGTACACTGCACTAGCTCCCTCTTGCTCTGTAGCCACTGAAAGTAGCTTGGCTAGTAACATGCCTTCTTCCAAAGGATTACCCGGACCTTCCACAATACTGATCGCCACATGGTACGTATGTCGTGTTCCTACCTCTACAGCAGATTCCCAAAGATAATTTCTCATGCCACCTTGTTCTACCGCCTGTCGTGGCATAGGAAAGGAGAATGGGGCAACTACTACTTTATAGCCATCAATCACTAAGAAATGAGCTTCTTCCATGTCATCTTCTTCTACTGAATCCACATCCACTGTCGCAATAGCAGCTCGAACTTTCATCCCTTCTGGACTGGTAATCGAATCAATATCCCATCTTGCAAGCAAGTCCTTCTTAAATCGATTCACATCAAATGCTGTATCTTCCAGCAAGACCATCCCCATAAAACCGCGTTTACCTATCATAGGTCCCATATCGCCTATACTATCTAAGATCCTTTCAGATAAATTCCGCATAGCTTCAAACAAGAGTTGGTTTTCCGCACTTTGTACATCCATGGTATCTACATCCAAACTCATAGTTTTTTCTATAATAGATTGAATCAGATAATCTCCAGATCCATGAGAAGCTTCTTTCATTAGCACTAACAATACATGACTAAAAGATGGCCCTAGCAATGTCAACGTTTTCGTTTCACCGTTAAAGTATAATACTTGTCCTACTGTACCAGATTTGGTTGGGTTAAAGTCAAGGTATAACCTAGATGCATTTTCCCCTTCACCAGTCGCCGCAAACAAACATAAATCCCAGCTAGCAGGGGTAGCACGCACTTGTGATGGTCTATCCGTAGGACCCTGAATATCTAGTTTTCTTGTACTCAGTCCCTCCCGATCAAATGTTAACATTTGACGAGCCGACAATAAATAAAATTGTTTATTATCATGTATAAATAATGGAAATGTTACATGCAAAGAAGTATATTCTTTTTGGTATGTTCCATTTTCCACATTCAGCAAGAAACTAAGCCCTTCTGGTGTCTTAGGATATCGCTTTAATAGGTGCATCCATTCTTGTGGTGATATCCCTTTCCATTCACCTTGAATGACGTTCCATACATCGGGAACTAACCCACGATACACGCGAGATATATCTGACATATACCGTTCATGAATGGTCAGCCCTGAATCGACGACATCAATGGTAGCACCTACTCCTAAGTCACTCCTACGAAGATAGGTATTGATTACCTCCACCGCTAACTCTTTATCTGCTACATAATACACAAATCTTGCCATTCCTTTAGGAATATCGATACATGTTGTACTTACAATACTATTCTCTTCCAATGCCGCTGTAATTTTAGCATCCAATCGTTTGAATTTTTTTGTATCCCCTAAGGAAGCATCCAGCATCACATGTACATGATGTAAATTACCTAATTCTGCAATGACCTTTCCATTTTGATACAACTTGGCACCATAAGGAATCCCTAATTCATCCAAGGAGATAAGCATTTCCTCTACTAACTCAGAACCTTCATCCATAGAAAACCGAACTACACAATGGTCAATCTCACCATTCTCTTTATATACCGATTCCCCCTCATGAACCTCTCCTACATTCGCCAACTTATGTTCTATCAATATTTCTAAAGAACCTCGACAAGATTCATCAAATTGAGCTGGAATATATAGTTCATATTGCATCCGTTTCTTATTGTCTGCTGTCATATCTCTTAGATCTCCACTTTCAATCACCAATACTTACTACCAGTACAACTCATGTGGTGTCTCTCTGTTACAATTCACTCACTCCAAGAGAGTCACAGAAATCGGTAGGGATTGTAAAATTTCTTTTGCCAATTCACGTGTTGATTCTGTAGTACGAACCATACACAATCCCTCCGCATTCACCGTTGTCATGACCCCTACGTATTCATAGCCTTCTAAAATCCGATTCACATAATTTGTATATGTCCGTTCAATTTGAAAGTACACATACTCTGGATCATACACAATCTCTTGTTCTTGCATCTTGTTCCTCCCCTATGTCGTAAGGAATTATTTTTGTTTCGTTTCACGACGCATCATGGAGTATTCCTCCAATGGTGTATCAATGTACAAACGCAATTTCATTTGTGCATGTTTTGCCACATCAATATCATTGCCATCTTCATCAGTGATACGTGTAATCACATGTTTCACCAATGGTCCATGAGGTTGGCAAAACTCTACTTCTTCCCCTACTTTAAAGTTGTTACGTTGTTCCATGTAGGCATAGCCTTCTTCTACATTGTATCCTTCTACTAATCCAATGAAATCATGGGTTTGCGTATTGGAAGATTTACCATAGTTTTGCGCTTCTTCCCCTGGTTTTTCCATGGCAAAAGCCTCTGTGTATGGACGGTGAGAAATTTTTTCTAATTCTGCATACCATTCATCACGTACATACCAGTCATCTCCTTCTTCTAGGAATTTATCGATGGCTTCACGGTATACTTTGGATACAGTAGCTGCATAGTGTACCGACTTCATGCGACCTTCAATTTTTAAACTATCTACACCCGCTTTATAGAGCTCAGGGATATATTTTAATAGACATAGGTCTTTAGAGTTAAAGATATATGTACCATGTTCATCTTCTTCAATTGGATAGTATTCGCCAGGGCGGTTTTCTTCTACTAAATTATATTTCCAACGGCATGCCTGCGTGCAAGCCCCACGATTTGCATCACGATTTGTCATGTAATTGCTCAACAAACAACGACCAGAGTAGGAAATACACATAGCTCCATGTACGAAGGCTTCAATTTCTATATCTGCTTTCTCACGCATGGTTTTGATATCTTCAATGCTGACTTCACGAGCTACTACTACACGAGCAGCCCCTTGTTCTTTCCAGAACTCTGTAGTCAAATAGTTCGTTGTATTTGCTTGTGTACTCACATGCAATTCTAAGCCTGGAGCCACACGCTTTGCCAACAAGAAAATACCCAAGTCCGCTACGATAATTGCATCGACCTTGATACTTTCCAAAAATTGTAAATACTCTTCAAGGCCTGTTAAGTCCTCATTATGCGGAATAATGTTACAAGTGACATAGATTTTTTTGCCATGGCTGTGTACAAATTCTACAGCCTCTTTCAATTGATCATTGTCAAAATTGGAGCTAGCTGCGCGTAAGCCAAAGGCACGGCCTGCACAATATACGGCATCTGCACCATAGCGAATAGCCATTTTTAATTTATCCATATTACCAGCAGGAGCTAGTAATTCCATATGTCGTTTAGTCATGAATCTTTCCTTTCCATATACTTACACTCATACCATCTCCCATAGGGTAGATAGTAGTATTGTAATATTCTTTTTGTTCTACATAGTTTAAATACGCTTGCAAGCGTTTCACAATTGTTTTAAAGCGACGAGGTGGTTCTTTCTCTCCCCGCACATAACCACGGAATAAGACATTATCCGCTAATACCACAGCCCCTTCTACTAATTGGGGTTCAATGAGTTCCAACTGTTTTAAGTACTGACCTTTAGGGCCATCTAAAAATACTAAATCAAAGGGACCCTCTAGGCCTTCGAGCAATTCTGTAGCATCTCCTTTTAATAGAGTGATTTTCTCTGCATAGTCTGATTGTGAAATGAAATGGCTAGCCATCCCATGGCGTACATCATCTAATTCCATAGTGATAAGCTGTCCTTCTTTGTCCATATGCTTTGCCAATAACAGCGAAGAGTATCCAATAGCAGTGCCCACTTCTAAGACTCGCTTTGGTTTATATAAACTGATTAAGTCTTCAAAGAGTTCTACTTCTGACTCTCGTAAAATTGGCACATCATGCAAAAGCGCATAAATACGTTGTTCATTTAAAATATCTTTAATTTTCATAAATTTGATCCACTATTTTCAAATGTTCATCATAGGTTTTCGTAAAATGATGATGTCCTTCTTTGTCAGCTACAAAGAATAAATACTCCGTTGGTGGCGCATACAAAACTGCCTCCATGGATTTGATGCCTGGGTTTGCAATAGGTCCTGGTGGCAACCCTTTATGAAGGTATGTATTGTACGGACTTTCCAATTTTGTATCCTCAATACTAATCAAGGGCTTAGGATATCCTAAAATATATTGAATACTAGCACATGATTCTAAGGGCATACCAGTTTTTAAGCGTTGACGAAAAACTGCGGCAATGATCGGTCTATCTTCATCAAACTTCGCTTCTTTTTCCACCAAGGATGCTAAGGTAATAAATTCAAATATGGTCATTCCTTGTGCTTCAATATCTTGGCGCATTTTTGGTGTTAATTGGCGATTCATTTCGTCCGCCATGATGGCCATCACATCTTCTGCTTTGCTACCTACAGGAATTTCATAGGTGCTAGGGAATAGAAATCCTTCCACCCGATAGGTAACAGGCTTCGTTCCCACCATATACTCATAAGGTGTATAGGTCTTTCCTTTTTCCATGAATGCATACTGCGTATCGATGCCTTGTTCTTCAATGCGTTTGCCAATTTCACCAATGGTAAATCCTTCTGGAATGGTAAGTTTCACCGTTTGTAATCTACCTTGTTGGAGCAAGCCAATGATCTCACTTAAACTAGAATGGTGTGGAATCTGATAATATCCATGTTGTAACTTATCCATGGTTCCCGTTAAGCGTAGAGCACCACGGAACACAGCAGGTGACGTGATCAGTCCTCTTTCATAGAGTACATCCCCAATCTGTGCACCAGTTTGATTTTCACTGATAACAACTGTTTCTACATCTTCCTTTGAACCACCAGTCCAAGGAATATAATATATACCTGCTAAGATTCCAAGCAAAATTACGATTAGAATTGCTACACATCTATAGATATAGTTTGCATATTGTTTCATAGCACACTCCTTTTTCAACGAATACTATATTATACCATTTTAGCAGTATATATAGCAATTTTTCTATATAGTATAGGTCAATCTATCATCGATACACTCACCTAGACCATATATCGTAACGCCTTTAGGTACAATACTTTTTTACCTAGCATGTATGTAATCCATCTTCTCTTATACAGAAAAGGCTGTAACCATACTGTCTTTCGACAGTCTGTTACAGCCTTGACTAACGATTAGTCCATTTCTTCGTATAATTTAATGACTGCATCGAATTCTTCATCAGTAGGAGCTACGTAAACTTGTTCTCCTTCTTCTTCATCAATACGCGCAATAATCACTTCTGGTTCATCATGTTCAGTGTCTTCTTCTGGAGGAAGAGATACTAAAATCGCAAATGCTTTTCCATCATGTTGAATTAGCATTTCTTCTTCATAATACATTTCTTCTCCATTTTCGTCTTCAATGACAATCACAGATACTTCACCTTCATAACCTTGTTCGATCATGGTAACCTCCTTATGAACGACTATCTAAATAGCCTTGTAAAATGACAACTGCTGCCATTTTATCAATGACTTCTTTCCGTTTTTTACGACTTACATCAGCAGCAATTAAAGATTTTTCTGCCATCACTGTAGATAGACGTTCATCCCAAAATACAACTGGCGTGGAGATGACTTCTTGCATCTTTTCCACAAAGGCTTCCGTTTTTTCAGCCCGTTCTCCTTTGGTGCCATTCATATTTTTTGGCATGCCTACCACAATAGTGTCTACCTCATATTCACGGATTAACTCCGCAATGCGCTGAAAGTCTTTTTCATGAGATGTGCGGCGAATAGTTTCGATGCCTTGCGCTGTAATATACAGCGCATCACTGCATGCTACGCCTATGGTCCGACTTCCCACATCTAGTGCCATAATTCGCATTATAATTGTTTCGCTTTCACATATTCTTTCACAAGTTCTTCAATAAGCTCATCTCGTTCAATGCTACGAATATCACTACGAGCATTATTATAACTTGTAATATACGTTGGATCTCCAGAAATGAGATATCCTGTGATTTGACTAATTGGGTTATACCCTTTTTCCGCCAAGGCTTGGAACACATGTTGGAATACTTCTTCTGGTGTCAACGGTGTTGTTTGTACCGGTTTAATCACCATTGTTTTATCTGAAAGATTCATATAATCCCTCCTTATCATGAGTTTTCTAGTGAAAATCTCATCTATGAGTAAACTTATCCAACCATGGATTGGATTGCCTCTTTACCTGCTGCTAAGGCTTGGTCCATCGCTGCTGGATCTTTACCACCAGCTTGTGCCATATCTGGACGACCACCGCCATTACCACCAGCTGCTTGAGCCGCTGCTTTTACGATGTTACCGCAGTGGATACCTTTGCCAACTACATCTTTCGTAGCCATGCAGACAAAGTTTACTTTATCGCCACCAGCTGCACCTAATAATACTACGCCAGAGCCAATTTTATCGCGAACCATATCCGCCATGTCACGCAATTCGCCCATATCAGATACTGGTACGGAGGCTACTACTGCTGTTACATCGCCTACTGTAAATTGACCAGCTAAGACACCATCAAGGTTACCGCTATTCAATTCTTTTTTCACTTGATCTAGCTCACGTTCTACAGCTTTTGCATGGTCTAATACTTGTTGTACTTTACCTACTACTTCTTGTGGTTTTCCTTTCACAAGAGAAGCTACTGCTTTTAATGTTTGTTCTTCTTGTTGTGCTAACATAAGCGCTGCTTTACCTGTCACCGCTTCGATACGGCGTACGCCAGAACCAATACCACCTTCGGAAGTGATACGGAATTGACCGATGAAACCAGTATTTTCTACGTGAGAACCGCCACACAATTCGATGGAGAATTCTGGCACAGATACAACTCGTACTTCGGAACCATATTTTTCACCGAACAACGCCATAGCGCCTTTTGCTTTCGCCGCATCAATGGACATAGTTTCTACTTCCAATGTGGAAGCACGAAGAATTTGTTCATTTACTATGTTCGTAATGGTTTGCAATTCTTCTGCTGTTACTGGCGAGAAATGTGTAAAGTCAAAGCGCAAATAGTCTGGTGTTACCAAAGAGCCCGCTTGGTTTACATGCGTACCCAATACGGAACGCAATGCAGCATGCAATAAGTGTGTTGCTGTATGATTACGTGCCATATGCTGACGGCGTTCTACATCAACTTCGAATGTCACTTCGTCGTTTACAGAAATGCTACCTTCTACGACAGTCCCTACATGGTAGGTAGTGCCTTCTGGTAATTTTTTAGCCGTGTGTACTTCTAATTTACCCAATGGGCCTACGATGAAGCCAGTGTCACCTAATTGTCCGCCTCCTTCTGCGTGGAATGGAGTCGTTTTTACGATGATCGTAACATCTTGACCATCTTCAGCACGTTCAATGGCTTTTGCCCCTTCACCGATTAACAAGACTGTGGATGCTGTGGCACTTTCATCGTCAGAAATATGTTCGCCAGATAAATGGGTAATATCTGGAGTAGCTACTTTTGCGTCTACGTCTTCACGAGCTTCACGAGCACGAGTACGTTGTTCATTCATAGCACTTTCAAAACCAGCTTGGTCGATAGTGAAACCAGCTTCAGAAGCGATTTCTTCTGTCAATTCCCATGGGAATCCGTAGGTGTCATACAATTTGAATACGTCTTGACCTGGTACTGTCGTAGCGCCCTCAGCTTTCAATGTATCCAATAATTGGCTCAACATGTCTAGGCCAGATGCCAATGTTTGGTTAAAGCGTTCTTCTTCGTTCGCCACCACTCGTTTTACGAAGTCTTGTTTCTCCACGATGTTCGTGATAGCTCCGCCCAAGATATCTACTACGATATCTACTAATGGTACCAAAAATGGTCCTTGAATACCTAATAGACGACCATGACGAACAGCACGGCGCAAAATACGGCGAAGCACATAGCCACGGCCTTCATTAGATGGTAACACACCATCTGCAATCAATGCCACAATAGCACGAATATGGTCAGCAATAACTTTCAAAGAAACATCTGTATTCGCATCTGTATGATACGTAACACCTGCTTTTTTCGCTGTAGCCTCAATGATTGGGAAAATTAAATCTGTTTCAAAGTTACTTTCTTTGCCTTGTAATACAGATGCCAAACGCTCTAAACCAGCACCGGTATCGATATTTTTCTTAGCCAATGGTTCGTATGTACCTTCTGCTGTACGGTTGAATTGCGTGAATACAAGATTCCAAATTTCAAGGAAACGGTCGCAATCACAACCTGGTGCACAGTTTGGATCATCGCAGCCACGCTCTGGTCCTAAGTCGAAGAAAATCTCGCTATCTGGACCACATGGACCTTCGCCAATTTCCCAGAAATTATCTTCCAAACGGCTAATATGGTCTTCTGGTAAACCGATTTCTTTATGCCATGTATCATAGGCTTCTTGGTCATCTGGATATACAGTGACATATAATTTTTCTTTATCTAATTTGATAACTTCTGTTAAGAATTCCCATGCCCAATGGATGGCTTCTTTTTTGAAATAATCACCAAAAGAGAAGTTTCCCAACATTTCAAAGAATGTATGGTGACGTGCTGTGCGTCCTACATTTTCAATATCCCCTGTACGAATTGACTTTTGGCTTGTCGTAATTCGTGTGCAAGGTGGTACTAATTTACCTGTAAAAAATGGCTTCAAAGGCGCCATACCAGCACCGATTAATAATAAAGATGGGTCGTTATCTGGAACAAGAGAATAACTCTCTTGCTTTAAATGTCCTTTACTTTCAAAAAAATTCAAATACGCTTGGCGTAATTCATTTCCTGTCATGGTTTCCCTCCTAAAATTGTCTATTGCCTTTATTATACCACAGATTTTGATGAAAGTATGCATTTAGGTGAGGTCATTAACTTATATAGGATAATGATACTTTCCATACTAATTTTATATTTTAGATCTACCTACACTTAAACAAATTCACCAAAAACGTAATGACATAGAGTCCAATAGCTGTCAGCACAATCGTCCCCCCTGGTGCAAAGTCCAACCAAAAGGCGCTGCACAGTCCGCCGATGACGGATATTACGGAATAGACGGTAGCGATACCCCAGGTTTCTTTGAAGCCTCGTTTCCATAAATGAGCAGAGGCAACAGGAACTATCATCAACGCACTGATCAATAGAATCCCTACTACGGTCATCCCCATGACAACTACAAGGGCTGTTAAGATGGCAAAAATCATATTCACACGATTCACATTGATACCTACTGTACGAGCAATTTCCTCGTCAAAGGAGGTAAGCATTAAGGAGTGATACACAAATTTCATGATAATACCCACTACGACAGCTACCGCACCGATACCATAAATATCTGTCATAGTCACCGTTAAAATACTGCCAAACAAAAAATTCAATAGTCCAGTGCTAGGCATTTTTACCATTGTAGAAAATACGATAGCCAGAGCTAAGCCTGCATAAAAGAATAATGCCATTATCATATCTGCGTATTGTTTTTGGTAGCGACGCACGAGTTCTATGCCCATGGCAGAAAGAACGGTCAATATAACAGCACCTAATGGAGGGTATACTTTCAGTAAAGATGCCCCCGTCACACCAGCAAAGGCAATATGTCCTAATCCATCACCGAGCATAGATTGCCGTTTAATGACAATGAACATACCAATTAGGGGGCACATGAGAGCCACGATGAGGCCAGCTAAAAAGGCACGTTGCATAAATGTATAGGATAAAATATCCATCTTAACCTCCTAAATGCCATGCTAAACGAGAGCCTTGATGACTTTCCATAAAGCCTTTACAAGGTCCATAGTAACAAGCATGTCCATCCACACATAAAATTGTATCTGCTACTTCCATAGCTTCTGTCACATCATGAGTGACCATAATAACAGTGATGTTTTCTTCTTTTAAAGATCGCAACACTTCGTATATTTTTTTGCTTGTTTCAAAGTCGATACCACTGGTTGGCTCATCTAGCAAAATATAGTTCGGTTTCCGTGCTAAGGCCTGTGCTAACATGACACGTTGTTGTTGACCACCGCTGAGTTCTCCAATACGGCGTTTCAAGAAATCTTGCATGCCCACCAATTCCAAAGCATCCAAGATGCGTCCTTTTCTATCTTCCTTCGGTACGTGAAATAAAGCGAGTCCCACTACCTCTTCTACGGTAGCTGGAAATTGGGCTGCATTCTTGTTATAAATTTGTGGCACTAAGTGAATGAGTCCTTTCATTTGTGCTTCTTTCGGACTAATGCCGTCTAAACAAAGATGTCCAGCTGTCGGTTCTAATAGTCCTGCTACCATACGAAGCCAGGTGGTTTTACCAGATCCATTAGGTCCTACCACCAGTACAAACTCACCTTTGGGAATGGTGATTGTCATATTATGGATAACCGTCTGAGATCCATAGGAAAATTGTACATCTTGTATGTGAATGCCTGCGTGCGTCATAGTTAACTCCTTTATGTTTCTAGTTATCGCATATATGGCACAAGCTGTAATGACATCATCATTACAGCTTGTGTATTATAGTACGCGTTTTGCCCCTACATAGCGTGGTCCCCAGTAGCTATCATCAATATCTGCTACGGCTACACCACTGCTAGATGTGGCACTGATGAATTGTCCATCGCCGATGTAAATACCAGAATGGGAAATCCCTGGTTCATAGGTTTCAAAGAACACTAAATCACCCGGTTGTAGATTACTTTTCTCTACTTTTTTACCTACTGTGTACTGTTCGTCAGCTTGACGTGGTAAATCGTAACCAATTTTTTGGAATACATAGCGAATGTATCCAGAGCAATCAAACCCTGCTGGTGTAGTGCCTCCAAATTTATAAGGCACTCCCGTAAACGTATTAGCATAGGTCAAAATCTCTTTCACATTGCCAGATATAGGTTGATGTCCAATCTCTAAGCCTTTGTATGTTTTGCCTTTCTTTTTGAAAGTCAGCCCTTGTGGGGCAGAGCTTTTGTCTTTTTTATGCTTTAACGTAGATGTGATAGCTGTGGATTCTCTATTTGGATCGATATGGGCTAATAATTTAGCATCTTTTTCAGAAATTTCTTTCTTTTTAGATACCGTTTTTGTTGTCGCCGGCAGTGGTTTGCCCATCAATTTTTTATAGGTCACTGCTCCCAATATTCCGTCCACTGTTAATCCATTATCTTTTTGGAACAATCTAACAGCCCACTTTGTGTTTGCATCATATTCGCTAGTTTCCCTAGCTTTATAACCAGCAGCGATGAGTTTCTTTTGAATACCAAGAATTTCATTGCCTGTATCACCATATTGGTAAGCTCCTTGTACACTAGTACCTAAAAAGCCTACTAATAGAGCGACTGCCAGGTATTGTTTCTTTTTACTCGTCATAGGACTCCTCTCTTATATACGATTATTTGTCTTGTATGTGACAGTTTATGGCGTCTTTCACCCAATATAACGGTCGTTGTTTGACTTCTTCAAAAATTCGTCCCACATATTCTCCGATGATACCAATACCTACCAGTTGTACGCCACCTAGGAAGAAGATAGCCACCCCTAGGGTAGACCAACCACTGATAACATTGTCAGAGAAGAAGTGAACAAACAATATGTGTCCGATCATAATCAGGCTTAATAGTCCGCATAGCAAGCCGATATATAAGGCTAAACGCAAAGGTACTCTAGAAAATGCTGTAATGCCGTCTAAAGCAAAGCGCATCATTTTTTTTACACTAAATTTAGAAGTCCCTGCAAAGCGTGGGGGTGCTACGAAGTGAAATTCATGTTGTACGAATCCCAAGTCGCCTACAATGCCCCGCAAAAATCTACCATGTTCACGGAAGTTTTTCAATGTTTCTAAGGATTTTCGATTCATCAACCGGAAATCGGAACCACCTTCCACGATAGGAACATTGGCTAATTTATTAAGCACTTTGTAATAGTATTTCGATGTAAAAGCTTTTGCCCAACTAGCATCTTCTGTGGAATCACGAATGGTACGTACTACATCTGCACCTGCTTCCCAATGTTTGACTAGTTCTGGAATCAACTCTGGTGGATGTTGCATATCTCCATCCATGGTGATTACCGCATCACCTTGAGCGTAATCTAATCCACAGGTCAAGGCTAATTGATGACCGAAATTTCTTGCCAATAACAGCACTTTTACTTTTGGATCTTGATTACCAATATATCGTAGCATGCCTGCACTATCATCACTGGACCCATCATCGACGAAAATAATTTCATGGTCATAGTCAAGTGTTTGCAATACATCTTTGACTGTAGTATAAAATTTTTGAATATTATCTTCCTCATTAAATACGGGAACAACAATTGACAGTAACATAGCTCCTCCTTATGATCTTTACCTATCTATTTTACAGGATTGAGACTTGTTTTGCAAACTCCGCTGTATATGGCGTTCTTTCCCCGCTTTCGTGCCTAGAGCGTAAAGGGTGAACGCCATGCACTTCTCCACAAATTTACGTTCCACTGAGATTTGCTCCGAAGTGTATGGCGTTCTTAAATGTCAATATGGCTATGCACTCGCTTCATGAAATCAGACATAATAGCTACGCCGGTAATAGAATGTTGCAAACACGTTTGGTAATTGTGCTCGTGGATACCTCCCAAAGCAATACCTTGTACTTGTGGGTAATGAGTCTGAATTTGTTTCAACAGCTCCTTTCCCCTCTTAACGCCAATGCCAGGGTGTCCTGTTTTGCATGGTGTGGGAAAGATGGGACTGATTAAGACGTACTCCAAATTAGGGATTCCTAGGGATGCTAACAACTTGATGTCATCTTCGTTGTGGACGGTACTCCACATAGTTATGTCATGAAAATGTTGTTGCAAGGTAATCCATAGTTCTTCTTGTTCGGATTGCCAATAGCGTATTAGATTAGTGGGTAGATGGATTCGTTTTGCTGTTGCCAAAACGATAGCTAATTGCTCTCGATTCGTAATAACTTTTCCATGGTGCACTACGGTATCCCCGATGGTATCACAGAGTTGGATGTACTCTTCAAAGGGTAAATCAGTGTCACGGCATAGGGTGTACAGACTACTGTGATTTCTCATCCAGTTGTCTGGTTCAGCACTATCTGCCCTCGCATCAGGCAATTTAGTACTATGAAGATTCGCTTTTACTGTAGATCTATATGCTCTACGTATATTATACGGTAAACTGCTTTCTTCTGTATGATTAATACATTGTTTGCCATACTTTTCTAGTCTTTCTATCCCTCTAGACAGTGCTACACCATATGTTGCTAAGCTAATGTCATCTTTCAGTAGCTGGCGATTTGTAATCAATACTAAGGTGTCTATAGATTGGTTATTTTTCTTCATAGAGCACATCGATATAATCACTCATCACCACTTGCATTCCTAAGGCTTTCACATCTTCCATGGCTTCTGCTACGGTTCTACTGTCAGCAATTTCAAATTGTGCATCCCCTTCTTCTTTTTTATTATCTTCAGAAGAATGCTCGCCTATACCTGTGCTGACACCTGCTGACAATTTCGTCGCTGCTAATGGTAGGACCCCGTTACGGAACCTGGCTGTTTCTCTAGTGGAAATCGTAATATTTGCATAAGGTAGGAATAAGCGATATGCCAAGATGACTTGCAATAATTGAGCTTCTCCTACGTCCCCTGCATTGATGGTATCATCATTGACGATAGGCCGCAGGCGTGGACAGGAAATACTAATTTCTCCATGAGGATACGCGCGTTGTAGCATATGGGCATGCAAAGCAGTGGCAAAGGCATCTTTTCGGAAATCATCCAATCCCAATAAGGCTGCTAAACCTACTCCCCGCATACCCCCTCGCAAAGCTCGTTCTTGCGTTTCAAGTCGATAGGGAAATACGCTTTTATTTCCTAACAAATGCAATGTTTTATAATTTTCCCAATTATACGTTTCTTGGAATACGGTCACATAATCGCAACCGCATTCTCGTAGGTATGCATAATCGTCTACATTGGCAGGATAAATTTCTACGCCCACTACCTTAAAATATTTTTTTGCTAATTCACAGGCACGCCCAATGTAAGAAATAGGACTATGGCGTTCACTTTCCCCAGTCAAAATTAGAATATCTTGTAATCCTGTTTTGGCAATATTTTTTAATTCTTCTTCAATACCTGCTTCATCTAACTTCGCCCGATGAATCTGATTTTTACAGTTGAAGCCACAATACACGCATAGGTTATCGCAATAGTTTGAAATATATAACGGTGTAAACAAATATACAGAATTGCCAAAATATCGCGTTCGTACAGCCTTTGCTTTTTCTGCTAGTTCTTCCAAAAATGGTTCTGCTGCAGGAGATAATAAAATTTTTAGTCCTTCTACATCAATGGTATCTTCTTGCAATACACGGCGCACATCATCTGCTGTATATTGATCGTACGTATATTGCTCACGTTCTCGCAATACCGTTTCTAAAATGGGACTTTCAATTTGATCCATGTGGGAGCGATACTTCCAACATGGATCGTCTATATGGTATCTGGTGGTACTAGACATGGCTATTCCTTTCCTATTATCTCAAAAATCCAGTCAACGGAGATGAAGCGCTACCACCGATTTCAAGAGTAGGCCCTAATTTTGACAAATAGGCCAATCGTCCTGCTTGGATGGCTAAACCAAATGCTTTCGCCATACCTCGAATATGGCCCGCAGAAGCTACGGCTGTATTTGCCATGATCGCAGCTACGCCCATTTCCATAGCTTCTGCTGCTTGGGATGGAGCACCAATACCAGCATCTACAATGATAGGCAAATCAATTTCATTCACTAAAATTTTGATAAATTCCTTTGTCTGCAATCCACGATTAGATCCAATTGGCGCCGCTAACGGCATCACCGCAGCGGCTCCAGCATTCACCAAATCACGAGCCACTTCTAAGTCTGGATACATGTATGGCATAACGATGAATCCTTCTTTTGCTAATATTTCTGTAGCTTTAATGGTCTCCCCATTATGTGGCAATAAATATTTTGAATCTTTCATAATTTCTACTTTTACAAAATCTCCACAACCTGTAGCTCGGGATAATCTTGCTATACGCACCGCTTCTTCAGCATCTCTAGCGCCACTCGTATTAGGGATTAAGATAGTATCCTTTGGGATAGCATCTAGGATATTTTCCACTTCTCCACCTACCGCACGACGTAGGGCTAAGGTAATCATTTCTGCGCCCGCTTCTTCTAGGACAGCCTCGATTAAGTCAATAGAAAATTTTCCAGACCCCAAGATAAATCGAGACTGTAATGTATGTCCCCCTAAGGTCCATGTATCTTGTGCTTCCATATCTTTTACTGAACGTGTCATAGGTTCCTCCTTAATCAATATCTTCTCCGTGTAATAATTGAATGACGGCATTTGCCATATGTCCGGCGCACACCATGACACGAGCCGCAGTGATTTTTCCGATAGAATCGATATCACTCACACCATCACCACATAGATACCAACGATGATGTCTCCGTTCACGGCGGATACCATTACTATCCCCCCAACCTGCCATACCGGAACAGCCAACTAATAAGGGTTCTGTAGGATGAGTTAGAATCACTTCTGTCATCCATGCTTTTGTGACAGCCTTATCCACTGCTTCTACGACCATGTCATAGCCATCGATTAATTCAGATAATCTCTCTGGTGTGAGGCATTCATTATGGACGATGACTTCACAGTTTGGATTCATCCGATTGAGGTGGCCTTTCATAGCCTCTACTTTTAAAACGCCCACATCATTCACCTCATAATATTGACGGCCTAAGTTACTTTCATCCACAACGTCGAAGTCTACGATTTCTAACTGACCAATTCCAGCACGGCACAATGCCACTGCCACATGGGATCCAACACCGCCCACGCCGATGAGCAGAACTTTTTTATCCTGTAAAGATACCATTTAGCCACCTCCTACAAAGGTTACTACTTCCATTGTATCTGCAGCGCTGACACGAGTCGATTCCCAGTCTGCTTTAGAAAGAATCTTCCCATTATATTCCACTACGATGCGATCCATTCGAAACGCTAGGGCTGCCAGTACTTCTTGCACTGTTTGCCCCTCATAATGATAGGTTGCTCCATTTACTTTCATCATATCCTCCTAACTATAGCGTTTGCTATATACCTATTCCAAACTAGTATCATACCAATTATCCGTCATGGCTCCTTCACCACATACTAGTATAAAAAAACAGCACGAAAAACCATACCCGCGGTGGTATGCCCCTTCATGCTGTAGCACTCTATCGTCTCACTATTCTGTTCCCCTTGTACATCCACTTAGATACACCTTCCATGTATACTCATATACGATATACCATCCTATAAAAGCACAAAAAAGGACATCCTGTTGGATGTCCTCAGTATGACGAATCAAACTTATCCTACGTTGGCATTATCCAAATCAGGTTATGGGTCAAAACTTTCGTTTACTCTCAGCCAGTAGGCTCCCCAAAGTTCTCTTTCAGTATACGCTGATACGACTCAATTTGCAAGCCTAAGTATCAACAATTTTTATCGTCTCCGTGCAGACACAGAGGCATAATTTTTAATCACAACGATAGGTGTCATTTGGCTATCATTGCCAAATGGATTATCGATTAAAATTTGCGCAATTTGCTGCGGTTTCAATCCACGACTATGCCCTAAGATAGCAGCTCGTTTTAAATCATTCACGTCCGCTACACAAGCTCCATAAGCTCCTGTGGCTTTCATAATAGCATCGGCTACTGCATTTGGTTGTTTTGGTCCATATACAATGCATTTATCAAACGGAGGCATAGTCCCTGTCACATCATCTGTTAAGGATGCGGTCCGTGCCATTTGATAGAACACACCAGATTTTTTAAACACTTTAGCTACGGCTCCACAGAGGAAGGCAAACATCATTTTCCATTCCCCTTCTTTATCCATAGCTGCTTGCATACCATACACAGATGCCATAGATCCATCCGGATGAATAAAGCGATTTAAAAATTTAGCTTGCCAAGATACTTTTAAATCTTCTGGTCGTGTAAACTCCCCTTGCGTGATAGCCACGACGGATTCTGCTACGCACACAATATCTTCTGGTCCAATATAAGGGCCTGCAAATTCTACGATAGCCTCAACGATATCATCTTTGTTCGTTAAAATACGCGTAGGGATTGGTAAAAGTTCTAATTCAGCCATGATATACCTCCTATTTACGCATTGCTACTTCTAACTCTTCTGCAGTTAGAGTAATTCTAGTTTTTGAAATACGGTACGCCTCGCGACCTACCACTTGATGGTAGATATCGATAGGCATGTCTGGGAATCCCACTAAGTCTTTACGAATGTTACCACTATTAGCCGTCATCACTAGACGCAAACGAATAGTACTGCCTTGTCGTTGTTTATAGACTAACGCTTCCCAATAGCCATCATGACGTTCTGCTTTTGCGTCGGTTAACCACGATTGAATTCGTACATTGTCAAATTGTTCTTGTGGTAACAAATGACGAGGGAACATATCCATGATGGTTCCGTATTGTTTGCCTCTATTCACAAATGGAATATCCGTAGATAACACTACTTGATCAAAACTAATGTCTTCTACCACAAATGGAGTGCGACGTTTTACCAAGATTACAATGTCTTCATTGCCTTGGCGCCATGCAAATATGCGGTAGGCAATATAAATGATAGCAATGATACAGGCTATCCACACTAGGGTATCTATTAATGTGTAAATATACATAATTCCTCCTATAGAGTAATGAGCTTAGCTTCTAAGCTAGTATCCTTGAAAATATCTTGTACGATAGACGTTACTCGATCCGCATGGCTAGTAACACAAACTTGTATAGAGCCTTTCCTACCTGATGTCTGCTCCAAATCTTCTCCGTACAAAATAGCTCCTACAGCATCAGATGTTTCCCACGCAGGGTCTACAAAGCAAATTTGTTCTTTAGCCAACTCACGCAATATGGGTTCTACTAAAGGATAGTGGGTACATCCTAAAATGGCCACTTCCACATTTGCCTCTACCAAAGGCTGTACATATTCTTTTGCACAATGTCGTAAAACTGCATCATCTAAATGACCTTCTTCAATACAGGCCGCCAAATCTTTACAGCCTTGTTCTACCACTTTCACATGAGGTTTTAAGCTATGTACCGCATCCATATGTTTATGACTATTAATAGTCGCGACGGTAGCCATAATGCCTAAAGGTCCTTTACGTTTCTGTTTGACTTTGATACGCAGAGCATCATGAATCCCCTGGGCCATCCCCACAATAGGTACATCAAATTGTTTGGATAGTTTGTCCAAGGCTACCACAGAAAATGTATTGCATGCGATCACTATAAATTTCACTGGTTGGGCCACTAAAAACTCTGCAATTTTCGTAGCAATGCCTTCAATTTCCTCAATCGGCCTATTGCCTACTGGATTGTTTGCACTATCTCCAACATAAATAAAATCTTCTTCCGGAAATTCTTGTGCTAGCACAGATAATACAGACAATCCACCGATTCCAGAGTCGAATACTCCAATAGGTAATTCCTTCTGTATGGGCGTCATTCCCTACTCCTCCTCTGCTACGGCTTTCATGGGTTTAAAAAATACATCTGGCAAGCGAATAATTTTACCTGTTTCTTTAGCCGTAAACACATTTTGTGTTTCCCCTGTACAGATCAATGCATTATCACTGTCACGGATAATCCGATATGAGAAAGTACATTGAGCCCGCGACAAAGAGGCTACTGTTAATTCCACCCGCAATACATCATCAAAGCGTGCCACTTCCTTATACTCACAGCTCACTTTTGTAATAGGAAAGACGATGCCCTCTTGCATCATGTCCCATAGACTAATACCACAGCGGCGAAAATATTCAATTCTCCCCATTTCAAACCACCGTAAATGATTCGTATGATGGGCAATCTCCATCATATCCGTTTCATAAAATCGGACACGTAAAGATGTAGAAATCATCGTATACTACCTTTCCTATGCAATAAGAGGCTCCAAAGAGCCCCTTTACTGATTAATCAATTGATCCGATAGGCACAAATTTTTGTGCTTTTTCCTTATGGGAAGCCTTAATATAGCGATTCGCTACTTTCATAGCAATTGCTAATACTGCCACATCATCCACCCAGCCAAGACCTGGTACGCTATCTGGGATAAAATCAATAGGCAATATCAAGTATCCTAAAGCGCCTGCAATAACGGCCTTTACAAATGCTGGTGTATCTGCATCACGTAAACAATAATATAACATAACAGCTTTTCGTGCAAACATAATATTACGACCCATGCGATTCACAGTAGACATAAAGGCATCAGATGTAAAGGTTTTTCCATACTTAAGGATTTGTAAGATATTCATAGTTATAACCTCTCTGATTATTGTTTGAACTTGTCTTTTGCTTGTTCTGCTAAGTCAATGGCTTTTTCTTTTGTTTGTTCTGCCAATTCCACTGCTGTTTCCTTCACAACTTCCGCTTTTTCACGAATGTCTTGCACCGCTTCTTGTGCGTGGTCAATCGCTTTGGCTGTCAATTCAGAAGCTTTTTCTTCTACTTGCTGTAATGTCGGCTCTACCACCTCTTTTACCTGTTGAAGTTTTGGTTCTACCTTTTCTTTCACTTGTTGTAATTTTGGTTCTACCACTTCTTTTACATCTTGCATAACAGCTGTGGCTTTTTCCACCACTGGTTCTACTTTAGTTTGTAAGGAATCATTTAATGTTTGTCGCACCGTATCTGCTTTTTCATAAGCTGCTTTTGTATATACACTTGCTTTAGATGCTGATGTACCTGCTACGGCACCAGTTAAAGATAATGCTTCAGTTGCTAAAATTTTAAGTAAAGAGCCTACGCCTTTTGCAGCATGACGAGCATTATCTAGTAATTCTTCATTACCACTTTTCTCTAATGTGTCTTTCACCGTAGCTGCCAAGATGGATACGGCTCCTACTGCTAGATCTTTTACAGCACTTACATTAGCCAACAAATCAGCTCCAACAAAAGAACCTGCAAAGCCTTTGGCACTTGCTAAGTAATCATTACCAGACACCTGTACATCATTTAAGAAATCTACAGTTTCATTACCCAACGGTTTATCTCGAAGTGGTGTATTCGCCAATGTGATGACTGTTTCTTTATTATGTTCATAAATATCTACTAAACGTTGACGATATTCTTCATAGTTCGGACATGCTGGCATACCATCTTCAATCCATTTTGCAGCCATTTTACCAACACCATAGGTAATAGCCGCTGCCACAGGGACGCGAAGAATCACTGTTGGCACGACTGTACATACTAACGCTGCTACAGCACTACCACCAAGACCGACTAAAAATCCAGTCACCCCTTCTTTAGCAGGGCATACGCCATATACTTGAGCAATGCGTGATACCATGTACACATCATTAGCCAATAAACCTACATAATTAAATTTTGGTAATGCCGCGATACCAGCTGCACGAGCTGCTGCCCAACGGCAAATCATTTCTACTTCTTCTTGTACATTCGTTGCTTGAGGAAGTGTTGCATTATTGTATTCCAACTGCTCCATATTTGTCTCCTATATTGACCACAAAACATTAAATGTAAATGTACTTATTATCCTTATTGTATCAAATTTCTCAATGAATTACCAACTTGTTAGTCCACCGTCTACAGTCCAAGCTGCACCCGTCACGAAAGATGCTTTCTCACTGATAAGAAAAGCAATGACTTCGCCTACTTCTCGCGGTTGAGCAATCCGTCCTAATGGATAGTGTAAAGCCATTTCTTCCTTAGCTTTCACAATATCACCCGATGGTTCATTGGCTAATTGTTTTGCCACTAATGAAGTGTCTACATCACCAGGACACACACAATTAACGCGAACACGATGAGGTGCCATTTCTAAGGACAGTGATTTCGTAAAACTCACTACAGCCCCTTTGGATGCTCCGTACACAGTGCACGCCACATTACCTTGTAGTCCTGCATCACTTGATATGGTCACAATACTACCATGCACTTGTTTCAAGTACGGTGCTGCGGCTTGGCATAAAAAGACAGTACCTTTTACATTGGTTCCGAACATCTCATCAAAGTTTTGCTCATCCACATCTTCTAATAGTCGTTCTTCATAATACCCAGCTGCTGTTACTAAGGCATTTAAATTGCCAAACAAACGAATCGTATCTTCCACAATACGACGGCAATTCATAACCTTACTTACATCTCCTTGCACAAATCGTACTTTCGAGGAAATACGGCGCAATTTTACAACCGCTTCTTGTCCATCCCATTCATTGCGGCCGTTAATCACCACACACCAGCCTTGCTTTAACAACAATTCTGCCGTAGCAAAGCCTATGCCCGATGTGCCGCCGCTAATTAATGCTACTTGATTATCACTAAATTTTTGCATAGTTACTCCTACTATATAATCCCCTGTGAAAGTAAATAGTCATAGGACAATTTCATTAACATTGTCAGAGACATAGCGATAAACAAAAATCTCACTAGTCCTGCGCCTTTCACCATGGCTAACTTTGATCCCGCAGTAGCGCCAATAATTTGTCCCGCTGCAACTGCTAAACCATAGCCATAGTTCACTTGATCCATATAGATGAACACCATCAAGGACCCAAAGTTACTCACTGTATTTAGTACTTTGGCATTTCCTGATGCGCCTAAGAAATCATAACCCATAAACAAGAAATAGAATATTAAAAACACCCCTGTGCCAGGTCCAAGAAATCCATCATATAAGCCGATAACAATGGCCGCTGCTACATAAGCAAGTAATTTCCATCCTGATTTACGTTCCACTTGTGCTATGGTACCCCAATCTTTTTTGGTAAGCACCACAATGAATACTGCCAACAATAATACAATAATAAGGGGTTTTAAAAATGTGCCTGGCACATAGACTGCTATATAGGCGCCTACCATGGAGATAAGCAGAGTGAATGGCATGATCCATTTCACGAATGTCCAATCTACCAATTTGTTTCTAGCGAAGTTAATCATTGCTGTGCCAGATCCAAAGACACTAGATAATTTATTGGTCCCTAAGCACATGGCCACCGGCATATTCGTCAACATCAAAGCGGGTAACGAAATCAACCCACCTCCACCTACAATAGAATCAATAAACCCCGCTAGGGCTCCTGCAAAAAATAGTATAATACCTATGAGTAAATCACCTTCCATAGTGTGAGCCCTCCTCTCTTATATACATCACTTTGATGTCTTATTGTATCTTCTAGTCCTCAATACGAGGCAAAATTTTATTATATCCATCAGCACCATAATTTAAGCACCGTTTCACACGGCTTATGGTCGCCGTACTAGCTCCTGTTAATTCTACAATTTGCTCATACCCTGTACCTGCTTTCAACAATCGTGCCACTTCTAAGCGTTGAGAGATAGATTTTAATTCTCCAATGGTACAAATATCTTCAAAAAATTCATAACATTCTTCTAGTGTTTCCAACGACAAGACGGCCCGAAATAACTGGTCATGTATTGGATTCTTAAGTTTTTGATTCAACCTTCTACTCCTTCATAATTCTATTCAGAATGTACTTTACTTCACTACCATTATACCATAGGAAATATCATACATATATCATTAATTCATTGTTCTTGTACAAAAAAACAGAGGTTAGTTGATACTCGTATATCAACTAACCTCTGTTGTATAATTGTTTGCTGATTCTTTTCACTTAGAACGCTGGGATAATAGATCCTTTGAATTCTTCTTGAATGAATTTACGTACTGGTTCAGATTGGTAAATGGACAATAATTTTTTATATGTTTCATTATTTACATCTTCTGTGCGAACAGCAATTACATTAGCATATGGAGAATCTGTGCTTTCCACTACAACAGCATCTTTTTGTGGGTTCAAACCTGCTGGAATTGCATAGTTTGTATTCACTGCTGCTACATCAACATCATTTAGGGACCGAGCAATTTGTGCCGCTTCTAATTCACGAATATCAATGTTTTTAGGATTGCTTGTAATATCTGCTACGGAAGATTTTACAGTACCACCGTCTTTTAATGTAATCAAACCTGCTTGTTGTAATAATAACAAGGCACGACCACCATTGGTAGGATCGTTAGGAATCGCTACAGTAGCGCCATTTGGTACATCTTTCAAATCTTTATATTTGTTAGAGTAAATCGCCATTGGTAATAAGATTGTTTTGCCGATAGATTGAATTTTCAAACCTTTATCTTTTACTGTGTTATCCAAGAATGGTTGATGTTGGAAAGAGTTCACATTCAATTCTTTTTGATCTAAGGCAATATTCGGTTGAATATAATCGCTGAACTCAACGATTTCGATATTCAATCCTTGTTTTGCTGCTTCACCTTTTACAAATTCCATAACTTTTGCATGAGGACCTGCTGTTACACCTACTTTGATTGGTGCATCTGCTGCTGGTTTTGCTTCTTCTTTACCGCATCCTGCTAATAGTAACACTAAAGATGCAATGGCTAATAAGCCGACTAAAATACGCTTCATAGTATCTCCTTTATTTTTTATTTACTTTACGGGATAAATAGTCACCTACACTTTGGATGACTTGTACTAATACAATTAAGATGATGATAGTGGCTAACATCACATCTCCTTGGAAACGTTGGTATCCATAGCGAATCGCAATATCCCCAAGACCGCCACCACCGATAGCACCTGCCATAGCAGAATAGCTAATTAAGTTAACGATTAAGACTGTAATATTATCGATTAATGTTGGTAACGCTTCTGGCAACAACACTTTCCAAATAATCTGCAATGGTGTAGCCCCCATGGATTGAGCTGCCTCGATAACACCTCCATTCACTTCTTTGATCGCTGTTTCTACCAAACGAGCCAAGAATGGAATAGCCGCCAATGTCAATGGCACGCAAGCTGCAGTCGTACCAATAGATGTACCTGCTACTAATCGAGTAAATGGAATGATGGCTACCATTAAAATGATGAACGGAATGGAACGTGTGGCATTTACGATAGCACCTAGCACTTTATTCACCGATTCATTTTGCATGATATGACCACGGCTGGTGATGACTAAAATTACGCCCAATGGAACACCTAATAGAACGGCTACTACAGTGGAAATCACCGTCATTTGTACAGTTTCTAAGAAACCTTGTAGCAATAAATTAATGATTTGCTGTGACATAACCGATCACCTCGCTTCCAATTGGTAAATTATGTAAGTAGTCGATAGCCGCTTCTGATTTAGCACGCTCCCCTTTTAATTCTACAATCAAATGACCAAAGCTCATATCTTGAATATAATCTACACCGCCAAACAAGATACTTACATCTGTATCAAATTTACGAATAATGCTTGCCACTACAGGTTCATCTGTTACATTGCCTTTGAAAGTCAATCGTACAATCGGATTGGCTCCTTCTACCCAAGTTTCATTCAATGTTAAATGAGCAATGGCATCTTCTGGCAAGTCATGACGGATGATGGCAGACACGAATTCTTTCGTTGTAGCTTGTTTTGGTTCTGTAAATACATCCACTACAGGACCTTCTTCAATAATCGTACCACCTTCAATAACAGCTACACGATCACAAATCTCTTTGATAACATTCATTTCATGAGTAATCAAGACAATGGTCAAGTTTAATCGACGATTGATGTCTTTCAACAAGGCTAAAATAGATTTTGTTGTTTGTGGGTCAAGAGCTGACGTAGCTTCATCGCATAATAACACTTTTGGATTGCTGGCTAAGGCACGGGCAATACCAACACGTTGTTTTTGACCACCGGATAATTGAGACGGATAGTTGTCTAAACGATCCGACAGTTTCACGATGTCTAGAATTGGTAAAATACGTTCTCTAATTTCTTCTTTTGACAATCCTTGCAATTCCAATGGAAATGCTACATTGTCGTACACTGTGCGGGATGAAAGTAAATTAAAGTGTTGGAAAATCATACCAATGTGTTTACGTTCTTCACGTAATTCTACTGTGTTCAACTTCGTTAAATCTACACCATCTACAATAACGGATCCAGATGTAGGACGTTCCAACATATTGATACAACGAATCAAGGTAGATTTACCGGCCCCAGATTGACCAATAACGCCAAAAATTTCGCCTTCTTCTATAGTTACATTAATTTCTTTCAAGGCTTCCACGCGGACAGCACCTTCATAGACTTTTCGAATCTGTTTAAGTTCTATCATGAAATCCTCTCCTTTTCAAACTAAATAAAAAAGAGCCCTCAGTTACCTAAGAGCTCTCGGGTATGCATAAATTGTACAATGTGAGTAGACAGACTGTCAATAATTCCCACTATACTACTTGCCTATCGTCTTTTATAACTTAAATCTATAACTCCATATTCAGAGGTGCTTACTCTTTATAACAAACGTGCTCCCGCCTAGGTAGGGGCCCCTATGTTAACTCACTATATACTTATTATATAATGATGAAATACACTCCCTTACATACAATTCACATACTAGCTAGTCTTGTTTCTGTAGCTTAATACCACCACGTTTTGCAATAAATGCAGCTAAGAAAATACCACAACTACCAGTAATCAGCTGTGGCCAGCCCATGCTGAACAAGATGCCTTTTTGCATCGCTTCAGGAATGCCCGGCATCAATTGGAATAGTGCCAAGAATAAACCATAAAGAACTACACTTTTTACGATAGCCCCTGTAATAGCTGTCATCCATACACGTTTTGTTCCTAATACCTTTACAGTAATTGCATATGCCATGCTACCAATAGCCACCACAGGTACAAATAAAGGTATGGTCAACATACCTTGTAAAAATGCCATGAGGGGCGTTACACAAGCTACAACGAATCCACTCCACAAACCATAGCGCCAGGTAGCCAGTGCCGTACAAGCACCTACGATGGAGCCCACTAAAAATTGCACCAAACCGTGCATAGGAATAATCATGCGAAGAAATCCTTGGCTTAGCAAAGCAATTGCTAAGAGTAAGGCACTTCCTGTTATCGTTTTGACTGACATTATGCTAACCCTTCTTCCATTAAATGTTGTAATTGTTCAGCTAATACTTTTGCTGCTTTACCTGGTTTACCATCACCTACAGGTTCACGATTCAAGCTGGTAATCGGAATAATGCCACCAATGGTATCGGTGAAGAAGATTTCGTCTGCATCTTTTAGGAAAGCTTCATCAAATTCACGCTCAATAATCGTAATCCCTGCTGTTGGTGCTACACGAGTTACCACTAACTGACGGGTGATACCCTTTAAAATATGATGGTTGGCTGGATGCGTATAACACACACCATCTTTCATCACAAATACATTAGATGTAGCCCCTTCTGTAACAATGCCATCACGCACTAAAATAGCTGTATAAGCACCTTTTTTCTCGGCTTTTGTTTGTGCCAAAATATTAGGAATTAAGTTTAGTGTTTTGATGTCTACACGAGCCCACCGTTCATCAGGCAAGGTAATGGCTTTTACACCTTCTTGCAAGGCCCCTAAATCCGTTGTAATCGGTTTAATAAACATATACATTTGCGGTTCTAATTTAGAACGCTCAAACGCATGATGACGTGGTGTTACCCCACGAGTAATCTGTAAGTAAATATATCCATCAGTAATTTCACTTTGTTCAATCATGATTTCGTGCAACTCTTGCAACTCATCAGGTGGCATGCGCACAGGAATGTCCATTTCACGCATCGAACGATACAAGCGATCTTGATGGTAGGAAAAGGCAAAAGCGCGACCATTATACACCCGCACTACCTCGTATACACCATCACCAAAACAATATCCTCTATCATCAAGACTAACCACCTTGGCGCCAGACTCTACCATCTCGCCATTAAAATATGTTAATTCTTTCATAGTAACACCTCATAGTATACATACGAATCAAGTATTATCTTCATTATAGTACAGACAACTATAAAATTCTACACCTTTTACATCAAATCTCCTGTAGAAGCAAACAATCTACCACTGACGCAAACTAAGCAACGCGCAAGTTTGCAAATAACGTCCCTCCACCTGAGGAACGCGTTTACGAGTAGCAGCCTTGTGGCGTTCCTCACTGCCTAAATCACATAAACACAAGAAGAGCACAGCGTGTTCCGGAGCAAACCTAACCACTGTATCAGTTTGTGGAGAAATATGTCGTGCTCTTCCCTCCCACCGAGGAGCACAGTTACAAGTAGCAGCCTTGTGGCGTTCCTCACTGCCTAAATCACACAAACACAAGAAGAGCACGACATGTTCCGGAGCAAACCTAACCACTGTATCAGTTTGTGGAGGAATATGTCGTGCTCTTCCCTTTGCAATATTCAGTAAAAAACAATACAGGCTGCATAGTGTTACAAGAAACGACTTACTTGCCTAATACATAAGCCCGTACTTGTTTCGGCAATGTTTCTAATCCTTTTGTCACTCCAAAAGATAAGATGACTGCGCTCACATACATAAGCACGACTGTCGTTGTTGTATATCCTAATCCGCCGATTTGCAAAACTTTATCTAACAGAATCAACATAAATGGATGCACCAAATAAATACCATAGGACGCATTTCCCAATTCTGTCCAAAAGGTTTCCACTATGTCACTCATAGATGACACGGTGAACGCCCACACAAAAAAGATACAACCCATACCTGTATACACCAATCCTTGTGGACTTAGCTGATGCACTGTATAAATGGCCTCTAATCGAGTATATCCCCACTCTGCCATTACATAGTAATAGGAGCCTAACATAGCCACTAAGGATAAAATAAATCCAACCGTGATGCCGAAACCGTGGGAGTCAATCCATTCCAACATTGTATCAAAGCGTTCTGCTAATATCCCCCCTAATAGGAAAATCCATATATAAAATCCTACAAAATAATTGAGGCGCATGCTAAAGATATACTGCAACCATTCTTGCGAAAATTGTACAGAACCTGCCATATAAGAGGACCAATAATTCACTGCCATTTGCGCAAAAAACAATATAGTCATCAGCACTATGGGGGCTTTCAGTATAGACCGCAGGGCCCATCGCCAAAGTGGCATCAAAGCGTAAAACCAAAGAAGTATAACTAGAAAATACAGATGATACATGCCATTTCCAAAAAGTAGAGTCAACCCTAACACATGTGGCATCAGTCCCCATGCGTTATGAGCTAATACCGCATTGTAGGCCGTATATAGGATAGTCCACACAATATAGGGATAGAGCACCACCTGCGTGCGACGGCGCAAAAAGTCAGAATAAGAAAAATCATCCTCCACCGATGTATGATAGAACAACCCGAAGGCAGACAAGAAGAAAAAGGCAGGCACTGTAAAGCGAGACACAATTTCTAACAGTCCTAATAGATGTATATTAATCGTAGGGTTCGCTAATGCATAGGACCCTACATGGATACCGATCACACCTAACATACATAGTCCCCGCATATAGGTAATGGCCGGTATAGCTGGTTTTCTCATAATTCCTCCAAAAAAGAGGGGCTACGCCCCTCTCTCCTTGTATTGTATTACCTTATTGAGCCTTTTGTTTTGCTTTTGCAGCTGCTGCGTCTGCTTTTGCTTTATTAGCTCTCGCCTCTGCTTCCGCTTTTGCTTTTGCCTCAGCCTCTGCTTTAGCTCTTGCTTCTGCTTCACGGCGTAAACGCAACTCTTTTTGTAACGGAGCTACAGGTTCACGATACACGGTAATATCTGTTTCGAACAATCGTCCCCATGGGAATCGAGCGGATACAGTGCGTGGATCCAATTTTAAATAAGTCGCCGCAAAGTCTTGCACTCGCTCACCCATATAACTTTCCAAAGTTTCATTTAAGGTTCCTGTATATTTCACATTATCTGTACGAATGGAATCTTGCATACGATACACATCTTTACGAATATTTGCTTGGTATGCCCAATTATCCAAATATTGTTGTGTCAACATATTTCGATGACTTTGATCATCCATATGCACTCCTAAAATACCCTGTGCTATGGCATAGCCAATAGTATTACTTGCCGTATTCCATCCATTATAAGCACTAACTTTATACAGTAAATCCCGTTGATACAATCCATAGACCAATGTATTATCCGATCCATTGGAATAGGCAATATCTGCAATACTAACAGGTACTCCTTGATTCATAGCTGCTTGAATATGGTCTAAAAATTCATTGGTACTTCTAGAAATCATAGGGAAGTTTTCAAAAGCTTCTGACTCACCTGTCACTGTACCTAATGGCGTATTTACTGCTAGTAACACAGATGGTTTTCCTTTAGTTTTCATCGTGCCACCTACGGCCACTACATGTTCAGCAATTGTTTTTTCTACTTTTTGGTCCTCATAATGTGGTACTGTCTCACCACCACCACCTAATGGATAAATAACCTCAAATGTCGGTGTCAAGTGATTGCGATCCACATGGTCACGAGCGATTAATAACAATCCTAATTGATCTGCTCCTGGGAAACTACCATATTGCGTAGGGGAAAGTCCTTTACTATATTTTTGTAAATAACGACCTTCCATAGCCGATTGAGATAAACTACTAGTATCGTCATGACCTAATGCAAAATATTTAAATACACCTTTTTTAGTGATATCAATTAATTGACGATTAATTTCCATATTTTTTTGACGACGATGGAACCAGTCCTGTAAAAATTCCACTGGCACCGTAGCTTGCAACATGAACAACTCTTTTTGTTCATCTGCCGTCAATTTTTGACTGTCCAATTTATCTTGTAAAGCAGCAATACGGAAAATAGTCGGGCCATATTGATCATAATAGGCTGGCTCCACACCGCCACCACTAGCACGAGGAGAGCGCATCACCGTACCAAATGCATACATTGGTATATTAGGATATTTTTTGTGCAAATCTTCAATATGATGTACTCGATATTCCAAAGTATGTAAATCTAAATTGTGTTTTCTAGAATCTACAAGGCCTCCATAGATTAAGGAGTCTGTACTTAACACAAGCACATCTGCTTTACTAATATTCTCATCAACCCATTTCCAAATCGCTTCTGCATTTCCTTGAAAGTTACGACCTGAAATGTAATATTGAGGTGGTGTTAACACCGTATATCCTGCATCTTGAGCCGTAGCCACCGTATAAGCCAAACTCACTGGGCGGTCATCTTGTGGTACATAGAGTACTGTCGTAGCCTCTGCAGTGATCGCATGGCTCAATACCGCAGTTGCCACCGCTGTAGCCATAATCGCAAACTTATGTCGCCATTGTTGTTTTCTCATGTTTTATATATCTCCTATTTTATAGTATTCTTTGCTTATTATCTTGATTAGTCATATGTAAATTATCGATGAATCCGATCAATACGCGGCAGATTCCAATGATACTCAATGGCTATCATGCGAATGATAAAAACGATAAGGAATGTCACATAGGATGCCACTATTTGATGTCCTATAGCATACACTACGAAGTAGGCAATCCCACCTAATAAAGCTGGCAAGGCATACACTTCTTCTTTCAACACACTCGGCGTGCGATGTGCTAAAATATCTCGGATAATACCGCCACCCACAGCTGTAATTCCACCTAACACAACGGTGAGCACCAAGTTAGTTGGATCTGTAGCTATCCCAATAGTCGCTCCTGTCACTGTAAACGAAGCCAAACCTAAAGCATCTGCTATCAGATACACTTTCGTCGCACCTTTACCTTCAATATAACGATTCCAGCCATAACGATACATGATAAACATGATCCCAACCGTAATTAACGTGATAGAAATATATAAGCCCGTTTGCAAAGATGTGGGCGGTATGCGTCCTACCATAACATCTCGTACAATCCCACCTCCAATAGCAGTTACCAGCGCCAAAATCAGTATACCAAAAATATCCATACGCCGTTGAATCCCCAAAAGTGCGCCAGAAATCGCAAAGGCAATTGTTCCAATAATGTCAAATAATAACCATAAAAAATCCATACAAAGCCTCCTCATACGGAATTATTGTACCATTCTTTTGAGTAAGATACTAGGTGTAAAACAAAGCAAAAAGGACGAATATCCGCATATATTCAAGTATAAAATGTGGTATACTTTATATAACCCTTTATTTAAAGAAAGGGGGTGAGCCCTAAATGGGTGACTTTAACTTTTTATGTATTGGCGTCTTTCTCGCCCCTGTTCTTCAAGGTATCTTAATCCATATTATTTCATATATGGTGATTGAGTTCTTCAAGAACAGAAAATAAGAAAGCAAAAAGGACGGTTGCACCCGTCCTTTTTTGTTTACCCTATAATGGGGACTATAACTTTTGTTGAGTTAATTATATACCATCTTGCCACAAAATACAATGATATAACAATAAAAGCGTCTATGCAGTGCATAAACGCTTTTAAACCTTGGCGGAGAGAGAGGGATTTGAACCCTCGGTACGGTATCACCGCACACATGATTTCCAATCATGCTCCTTAAGCCGCTCGGACACCTCTCCAAGTGAATACTTAACTATTATAAACCACTAAATATATTCCGTCAAGCACTTTTTTCTCCCCTGCAGAGGAACGCAGTTGTGCGTAGTAGCCTTGTGGCTACCCTTACTAGCTAATTTGCATAAACCCTAGAAGAGTGCGACCCCTCCGTGAGGAACACCATGTCGCGTAGAACGTCCCGTGGCACTGTAATTACCTAAATAGCACAAACACTAGAAAAGCGCCGCATGTTCCGAAACAAACCTAACCACTGTATCAGTTTGTGGAGGAATGCCATTAGGTGTAGTAGCCTTGTGGCATTTTTTACACCTAAATCACAAAAATGCAAGAAGAGCACGGTGTACCCCCATCCCGTGAGGAACGCCATGTCGCGTAGAACGTTCCGTGGCACTGTAATTACCTAAATAGCACAAACTCTAGAAAAGCGCCGCATGTTCCGGAACAAACCTAACCACTGTATCAGTTTGTGGAGGAATGTGCGGCGATTTTCCCTTACACTAACAATAAAGAGCCACGGACAGAATAGCAACACAAGAGACGATTTAGCGAGGCAAGTACCCCAAATGCTGCAGCAATATTTTGACTCCAATCAGAATCAATATAACTCCTCCTGCCATTTCGGCTCTTTCACGAAATGCTTTCATCATATGATATCCACTAAATATGCCCACGAGACATACCAAGAAGGTAATCACCCCTATGGTGAGCGATGTAAAATATATATCCACATGCAATAGTGCAATGGTAACCCCTACAGCTAAAGCATCGATGCTAGTGGCAATGGACAACGCTAACATCTCTTTCCAATCCACGGAAGATGTATCCTCTTCCTCATCGCTAAAAGAGGCACGAATCATATTAATACCCAAATAGCCTAAAGTAATGAAAATAACCCAATGGTCCCACTCATCAAAATTCTGCGAAAATTGAGCTCCTACAGCTGCCCCTATGATCGGCATTAAGCACTGGAATGCACCAAACAAGAATGCCAACGTGATTTTTTTCATCTTTGGATCTGCTTTCATCTGCGATGATTTACAAATAGAAACCGCAAAAGCATCCATAGCAAGACCTATCGATAAAATTAATATTTCAAGGTATGACACAAGTCCCTCCTGCAAATAACAATAAAAGTGCTTGGCAATCCCAAGCACTTTTTCTTAAAAACATTACATTTCATATAGAGAACTGTAATTGTTTTTAGTACTAATTTTATTATTATACATCACCTAAGGCTAATAGGGAATAGGCTTCTAATCCCATTGTGGTATCATTTTCAATCTGTATAGTTCGTTGCAACTCTGCACGTAACGATTCCAATACTTGTTTTGTAAAGAATTGCCCCACATCTGGATGCACCACAATGGATACATCCGTTTTTAATCGACCAAATCGATACAATTCCCGCAGACGTCGTAAGATTTGCAAATACACAGTTTCTCCTTTTAGTACATGTCCAGTCCCACCACAACTGGAACAAGTATCAAAGAGGATAGATGGAATACTTTGGCGCTCCCGTTTCCGTGTCAACTCCAACAATCCTAAGGAAGTAATACCACATACGACGGTTTTAATAGGATCCTTTTTCACTAAGTGGTTCATCAACTGTACTAGTTCTTCCATATCCTGTTTAGGCATATCTATAAAATCGCAAATGATGATTCCTCCAAGATTTCGCAATCGCAATTGTCTGGCAATCATATGGGCCGCTTCTTGATTCACTCGTTTTGCCACCTGTCCCACTTGTTCATTCTTACCACTGTAATGAGCAGAGTTTACATCAATCACAGTGAGTGCCTCTGTTTGATCAATCTGTAAGGAGCCACCAGAGGGTAGATCAATGCGATGATTTAAAAGAGCATCAATTTGTTCTTCAATACCATGTGTTTTAAAAATATCTTCCTTCTGATTCCAAAAGCTGACTTCTACAGGCTTACCAAACCGTCCTGCTCCTAATAATTGTTGCAACTCTTCATAAGCAGCTACATCATCCACCATAATAAAACCTACCGTAGGTCCTACATAGTCTCGGATCACACGATACCATAAGTTGGCGTCTCCATAGATTTCCGTTCCATTCTGTGCTACCTTATAGCGCTTTTGCAAGTGTTCCCAAGTCTGATGTAAATAGGCCATATCACGAGCAATTTCTTCTTCACTAGCCCCCATAGCTGCGGTGCGCAAAATAAATCCTACACCTCGCTCTAAATAAGGTTGTGCCATATCTTTCAAAGACTGACGCAACTCTGGGTCTGTAATCTTTTTAGAAATATGAATCTGTTGATCTTGTGGCAATAATACCATATAGTGACCAGCCAAACTAACATCAGTAGTGACACGAGCGCTTTTTCCCAGCATGGCGTCCTTCACAACTTGAACTAATAAGACTTCCCCTACATGTACTTTTTTCTGTTTCCCTTGTTCTTGTAGGTTTAGGTACACATTTTGACCGATGCCAATGTCGAGGAAAGCTGCACTCATGCCAGGTAGAACATTTTTCACTACCCCTTTATACATATGATTTACGCGATTCGATAGCTGTGGTCGTTCATATATAATTTGTTGTAAATCCCCTGTCTCATCCACAATGGCAAGACGGGTTTCCTCTTTCATCACATTGGCATATAATCGATTCATAGTCTCTCCTTATTCCACTTCTAGAGGCGTAATACAAGCCCCATCCGTTTCAATCAAAATCGCTTCACGGTGAATAGAATAACTATCTGTTACGGGCCAACCGTATTGCTCTTTGCCCAATTTCCACATATCCCCTGGCTTCATAGTCCCTTCTGGATATACGCCAATAGCCATACGAATTGTTACCATATCTCTGTCTACCTTTGCTACCAAGGGTTCTTTAATGAAATGTTTCACATCAATCATTCTTGTTTTCTTCGGTGTTACCTTTTCATATAATACTTCGTCTGCACTATTAAAAGGTTCCAGCAACTGTTCCCAATTTGCGTATTCTACAGTCGGACCTGTCACCTCATAGACTGCATAATTGCATATGGCCATCATTTTTTTCACTTTATCCGGCATGAATCGTCCATCCAACACTTCTAAGCCTTTTGGTGCTGATTGTGAAAGTCGGCTCATCAATTCTTCTAATGACCCTTCTGCTAACACATCCATATCACAGTATTCAGCACTGGCCGTGATACCCAAGGCAAGGGCAGAGGAAAAGCTAATCTTCATATGTGGATTAAATCCCTCAGAATAAGCCATTTTAATCCCACTACGACGAATCATACGCTCTATGGCGGAAGCATAATCTAAATGGGATAAAAAGCGAAGTTCTTCTCCCTTATGTAAGGCCAAACGTAACTTTCTCAACACGTCCACCCTCCTTATAATCAATAATTGGTGTGCCTAGCTCTGGGCAAGCATTACAGCCATTACATGGCTTACGACGGCAATCCCACGTCAACGTACCATCTACAGCACGCTCCCATTCACGTTGTAAAAAGGCTTTACTTACGGTGTCATCAATATGTTCCCAAGGCAATGCCTCTTCAAAGCTACGGTCACGGCGAGCATAATAATCTGGATCAATATTCGTATCTTTGAAAGCCTGCATCCAGATATCGTATTTAAAATACTCTGTCCAGCCATCAAATTTACAACCATGTTTCCAAGCCTCTATGACAGATGGCGCTAATCGTCTATCTCCACGAGCAAAGATAGCCTCTAAATACCCCGTATGTCCATCATGATAATGATAGGAAATATTCCGATTGTTGATAAGAGATTTTAAATATCTCTGTTTACGATGAATCTCCTCTACATCTTGTTGACCATACCATTGGTAAGGGGAGTGTGTTTTCGGTACGAAGAAAGAACAACTCACTGTCACCTTGCCATTGCGTTTGCCTGTAATATCTCGGTGCAAATCTAATACTTTATAAGCTAAGTCAGCAATGCCTGCTACGTCTTCATCGGTTTCCGTCGGTAAGCCCATCATAAAGTATAATTTCACTGTGTTCCAACCAGATTTGAAAGCATTTTCACAAGCTGCCATCAAATCTTCTTCACTAACACCTTTGTTAATCACATCACGCATACGCTGAGAGCCTGCTTCTGGAGCAAAGGTTAAGCCACTTTTACGCACTTGCTGCACTTTTTTTGCAATGTCAATAGAAAATGCGTCAATACGCAAAGATGGTAGACTAACACTGACTTGTTTATCTTTAAATTCTCCCATCAGCATATCTACTAATTCTGGCAATTTAGAATAATCTGCAGAACTTAGAGACATTAAAGAAATTTCATTATATCCGGTATTGGCAATAATATCCTTTGCCATTTGTAATAACCGTTCCGGCGTTCTTTCACGAACAGGACGATATAACATACCAGCTTGGCAGAAACGACAGCCTCGCAAACAACCACGGAATAATTCTAATACAGCCCGATCATGGACTACGTCTAAATATGGCACAATAGGTGCTGTCGGATAATAGGAGTGTTCCACATCTTCTACGATACGTTTTTTTACAACTGCCGGCGCTTCCTCTGCCAAAATTTTTAATCCTTTAAAATGACCGTCCTCTGTGTATTCTGGCTCATATAAAGCAGGTACATAGGTCCCTTCAATTAAGGCTGCTTTGCGCAAGAATGCCTCTTTACCGCCTGGAAAACCTTTCGCTTTTTCTGTTTTAAATAGTTCTACAAATTCCACAAGCCATTCTTCCGATTCACCGATAGACACGATGTCAAAAAAATCTGCAATAGGCTCAATATTATATACACAAGGTCCCCCTGCTAATAGCAATGGGAAAGACATGTCTCGATCTTTGCTATAGAAAGGGATCTCTGCCATATCCAGCATATTCAAGATGTTGGTATAGCTCATTTCATATTGCAATGTAAATCCCAATAGATCAAATTCGCGAATTGGCGTTTTGGTTTCCAAAGAAAATAAAGGAATCTTACGGTCTCGCATTTCCTTTTCCATGTCGTGCCAAGGGGCAAAGACACGCTCAGCCACCACATCTTGACGTTCATTTAACAAACCATATAAAATTTTTATTCCTAAATGGCTCATACTTACTTCATATACATCAGGAAATGCCAATGCCATTGTCACATCCACTGTACTGTGGTCTTTTACAATGCTATTCCATTCCCCTCCGGTATAACGAGCCGGTTTTTCCACATGTTGTAACCATGATGGATCTAAGTGAATCATACAACCTCACTAGAGGCATAAGCCTCATTTCTAACAATTAAAACATGCGTTTTTTCTGACGCATTACTATATTCAATAATAAACCTATACTCAATAGATTAGTGGTCAAAGCACTAACACCATAACTGATGAAAGGCAATGGGATCCCTGTTACTGGCATAATCCCTGTCGTCATACCTACATTGACTAAGACTTCAAACAAAAACATAGACCCAATACCTGTAGCAATTAGCATACCAAAGGGATCTACTGATCGTTTGGCAATTAAAAAACTACGATATACCACCACTAACAATAATCCTAAGACCACACAACACCCAAGAAGACCCAATTCTTCTCCGACCACGGAGAAAATAAAATCTGTATGGTTTTCTGGCAAAAAGTTCAGTTGACTTTGGGTTCCTTCAAAAAGGCCTTTTCCAAATAGCAAACCTGAACCGATTGCAATTTTAGATTGGATAATATGATATCCGGCTCCAAATGGGTCTACATTGGGATTCAAAAATACCATAATCCGTTGTTTTTGATACTCTTGCAAAACAAACCAACTTAGCGGAGCTAATGCCACCATGGTACCTACCATAATCTGCACTAATCGCATTCGAATACCACTAACAAAAAGCATGCCTGCCAAAATAGCCACATACACTAAGGATGTTCCTAAGTCAGGTTGCTTAAATACTAGTAGTGCCGGAATTCCTAAAAACAAGAATACTGGCAACAGTTCTTTAAAGGAATTTAATTTTTCTACCCGACTTTCCAACATATTGGCAAGGCTAATGATCATCATCAGTTTTGTAAACTCTGATGGTTGGATAGTAATCGGACCAATCTGAATCCAGCGCTGCGCACCCAGTGCTGATGTACCCACGATCATAACAGCCAATAACATGAGGATGGTAGCTGCATAAATCCATTTAGCATAGGGACGCAAACGCTCATAATCTAGCCATTGTAGACCTACAATGGCTATGATATTTAATCCAAAAAATAGTAATTGCTTTGATACCAGTCCCGTTAGTTGTAAACCTTCGCGATTCACATGCGTAGCACTACCAATCACAATGCATCCTATGATGATAAGGCTAATCGTAGACAGCATCAAAATCCAATCCCATTCTCGTATAATTCTCTGCCACATAGTATACTCCTAGTCTACTTTTTGCTCTTTTATAGAAGATGTGCCCGTTTTGGAATCACCTTTTTTCCCGTTCACTGGTGCAACAACCGGTTTAGGAATATGAAAATATTCTTCTAAAATCGGACGTACAATAGAGCCGGCTGAGCTAGCTCCAAAGCCACCTTGCTCCACAAGAGCTACCACAACAATACGGGGTTTGTCATAAGGTGCATAGGCGACGAACCAACCGTGGTCAGTACCAGTAGCATTCTCTGCAGTTCCTGTTTTACCAGCTACTGCTAGGGATAATCCTTTAAAGATTTCCCCTGCTGTACCACCTTCCAACGTTACGTCTCTAAGACCATTACGAACAATATCCATAACTGCTTTAGACACTTGTAAAACGCCTAGCTTCTTAGGTCCAAAGATTTCTTCTGGCGTTCCATCTGCATTATCAATGCGGCTCACCACATACGGTTGGTAACGAATCCCTCCATTGGCAATTTCAGACATAACCACTGCCATCTGTATAGGCGTGACTAAGGTAAAAGATTGACCTATAGCAGCATCAAAAGTTTCCCCTAAATACCAATCTTGATTAAATACTTTCCTCTTATATTCTGGACTAGCTAAGTTACCACGACCCTCATCATAGAGCTTAATACCTGTCTTTTCTCCTAATCCAAAGATTTTAGCATATTTATCAATATTTTCTATACCTAAGCGATTACCCATTTCATAGAAATACACATTATCAGATTTGGCTAAGGCTTTATTAAAGTCAAGCCAGCCCAAGGCTTCTCCCTCTGCATTTCGCTTATCAATTAACCAGTGTTTACCACTATCGTAAATCATTTCATTAGGAGTTACTTTTTTTAATTCTAATGCGGCTGCGCCAGTAATAATTTTAAAAGGAGATCCTGGTGGATATTCACCAGTAACTACTTTATTTTCAAAAGGATGATTCGCATCAGTATTGAGTTGGTTCCATTGTTCTGTGGTAATCCCTTTGGCAAACCAATTCGGATTAAATCCTGGGGCACTAACCATCGCCAATACAGCTCCTGTATTAGGATCTAGGGCCACAACGGCAGCACCCTTTGCAGGAATACCTTGCGATCTAAGAGTAGCTAATTGATCATACACAGCTTTTTCAGCCACTTTTTGCAAATTCAAATCAATTGTCAAATGAATATTTCGCCCTGGTACTGTATGTTTACGCCCTACTTCTTCAACAGGTCGTCCGCTGGCATCTACCTCTACTTGACGACCACCATCAACACCACGCAAGACAGAGTCATACATTTTCTCAAGGCCCGATCTTCCTAAAATCGTACCCGCTCCAATAGGGCCTCCAGAATTTGTGCCTTCTAATTCTGCTTGCTTTACTTTTGCCAATTCTTCTTCGCTCACTTCTCCTACATAGCCCAATAGTTGAGATGCCATCGTATCATGAGGGTAATAGCGAAGTGGTTCTACATCTACTGTAATACCTGGTAATTCGTGACGATGTTCTTCAATTTTTGTGACCTTATCTAAGGTTACATCACTAGCTAATCTAATTGGTTCATAACCACCTTTATGAGCTTCTATTTTATCTGCTAAGGTTTTCACTGGCACTTGCAAATAAGCAGCCAATTGTTCTAACACTTTTGGATCTGCCTGTTTTCCAGTTGGCAACATAGATACCATATAAGCAGGTCGTGAGCCGACGATAATTTGACCATTTCGATCATACATCAGCCCTCTAGTAGCCGTCATAGATAAGATACGTAACCGGTTCCCCTCTGCTTTTCCACGGTAATAATCACCTTCAATAGCTTGTAAGTAAAATACACGTCCTAATAAAACAGCAAAAACGAGGATGACTATAGTTAACAACACATCAAAGCGTGTAGTTTTTTTCTTTTTATATAGTGCTTTTAACATAGTCTCTCCTTTCTACCACATGTATTCATCTTTTTCTTCCCAGCGCCATACTAGTTTATGCACTAAGATTCCCACCAAGGCATCAATACCTATCGAAGGAATGCCATGATTCCATATATAGGTAGTCAATATGATAGGCTCCTGCACAATCCACAATAAGCCTATTTGCACTAGCATCACTAACGACGCTCCTAGTCCAATCCACCCGGCACTGGCATACCATTGTTCTTCATAAATAGTCAAATGTATAGACCCTAAGACATAACTCACTGCGGCATAGGATACCACATGTAATCCAAAATAATTACCAATCATCACATCCTGGACAATACCCCCTACAACTGCTAATAGCAATCCAGAGGAACGCCCTTTCAGTATAGTAACGACTAAGGCAATATCTAGCAACAAATGAGGTGCCCAAGAGTAGGGAAACCATCTAGGTACGACTAAAGATTGGATAATAATCACACCTACTAACATCAATGTCCAGGCAAATCGCTTCATTGTTGCACCGTCCCTTTAGCACCTTCTACTTGATCTCGTTGCGTGCGAGGAATCAATTTTGGCTCTAATTTTGGTGTTTCTGGTCGCGCTGTAAAGGATTTGGTAATGACGAATACTTCTTCTAAACTTTGAAAGTCTACCGTAGGCTCAATGATTGCATGTTTCACAAAACCTTCTTCATCAGTCACAATATCTTTCACATGACCTAATAATAATCCCTTTGGATACATACCTCCAAACCCTGAAGTTACAATTGTATCGCCTTTTAGCACATCACCATTTAAGGCAATGTTCACCATTTGTGGCTCCATAGGGCGATTCCCATTCCCTTTCAGTATAGATGCAATTCTAGATTCTGGTCGTTGCACGATAACACCAGTAGCAGATCTTGGATCTAATATGCTTTGTACCCGTGCAGAATGTTCATATACATCTGACACAAAGCCTACGACCCCGCGGGGAGCAATGACTGCCATATTTGGCTCTACCCCATCTGCACGGCCTCTACTAATAGTGAATGTATCCGTCCAAGCCCCTCTATCACGAGTCACTACAGAGGCTGCTAATAAAGCAAATTGAGGTTGTTCTCCTTTAAATTGTAACAATTGGCGTAAACGAATATTCTCTGCCACCAATTCGTCATAGGCCACTTGCTTTTGCTCTAATTCTGCATTGCGTTCCTCTATATCAGACATATCTTTCACACGTAGAATACCATCATCAATAATCGCTATCCCCGTATGTATTCCTTCTAAGAAACGACTAGCTCCATAGGTAAATGGGGCCATCAAATTTTCTAGAGTTACTGTTACCACTGGAACTTGTGTTCTTTGTTTCCACACATATCCAAAAACACCTAGTACAGTACAAAGAATGACGATCATAGTCAACCATTTGCGTTCAGATTGTTGCATTAAGATCGCCCCTTTCGTAATTTACTTGCCACTAACAATCGTTCTAAACGTTGCACATCTGCGGCAGCTCTTCCTAAACCAAGTGCCACCGTATCGCCGGGCGTATCTGCAATGCGTACAGGAATGCCTAGTTCCTCTTGGATGTGGCGGTCTAACCCTTCAAGTAAGGACGTACCTCCCGTAAGGAGCATGCCACTTTCCATAATATCTGCCACTAATTCAGGTGGTGTTTTTTCCAAAATACTGCGTATAACCGCCACCATATCTGCAATAGGTTGTCGCAAAATTTCATAGACTTCACTTTTACGAATCATACAGCGTTTGGTGAGTCCCGTTTCAGAGTGACGACCTACGATAGTGTATTCCCCTTCGATAGATGGAGCGATCGCACAACCAAGAGTTTGCTTAATGTCTTCCACTGTTTCATCGGATACCATAATAGAAAACTCATTACGTATATAATGATATATGGCTTCGTTTAATTCATTACCACCAATCCGTGATGTGCGGCTCGCTACTTTACCACCCATAGATAAAATAGCTACATCTGTAGTACTACCGCCAATATCTACAGCCATACTACCACGGGCCTCAAAGATAGGAAGCCCTGCACCAATCGCTGCTGCCACTGGACTTTCCAGCAAATGAGCTTCCCGAGCTCCTGCCTGAATAATAGCATCTGTCATCGCTCTTCGCTCTACATCGGTAATCCCACAAGGCACTGCCATGACGACACGAGATCTACGAACCGCCTTGGACGCTTTGTTCATAAAATACTTTAACATAGACAACACAATACGATAGTCCACAATAAAGCCCTCTTTCAGAGGACTCATAGGGGCTAATGTTTCTGGATTACGCAATAACAAGCGTTGTGCATCTTCCCCAACGGTGACGATATTCTCTTGCTTTGCATCCGTTGCCACGATGGATGGTTCTGATACAACTACCCCTCGACCTTCCACAAAAATATGTGTGTGAAAGGTACCAATATCTATTCCTAAATCTCTTCCTAATGAAGAAAATAATTTCATCGAATCTCTCCTTATAAAGAATTCCGTATTTTATTAATTGTAACATACTTTAAGGAGATTATAAATAAAAAGGCATAGCCTTGCATCGTCTTATTCTATAGTAGTCAAACATTTGTGACACAACCTTCTAATGATTTATTTAAGAAGTACTCTGCTATATATTCATTGGATGATTTAAACCCCAATACTTTCTGTGCTATGTTATTATATCTACTGCATATCGTTGATGTTCCTTTAAAAAAGCGTTAAGACTCCTAAACCTTCTTGTATAGAATCTTTCTCCATCAACCTTATGGATCCGCTCTACCTTTCCATTTTGCCATGGAGAAAATGGGCAAATTAGCTTATGTTTTATACCTAATTTACGTAACACTCGATCAAACAAACACGCTCGTTCTTTAAAACCGTAATTAGTAAACTCTCGCCCATTATCTGTCTGTATCGTACATACTTTAAAGCCCATACGTGCCTCCAAATCTACTAAGAATCTACTTGTATTAGTTGCGCTCTTCTCGTCTACAATGGATAGTATACGTTTCCTAGAGTATTCATCTGTAGCCGTAATTTGGTAGTATTTAATGCCATCGGTGTTAATTAGCAAGCATTCAATTAGGTACATATTTAATATCAATGTGAACTTTTTCACCTGGATATGTAACCACATCAGGCTTCCAATTGCTTTTATAATATTGTTTAGATTTCTTTTTCTTAGGTATATGCTTGCGTATTTGACAGCACATCGATCCATAGGAATGAGTATATCCGCGTTTCTTAGCTTCTGTATATACTTGTGCCAACCCTTCATGCTTAAACTTCGAATATACACGTTTAATTAGGGATAATTCTTCCTCTGTATATTGATTTGGATATGAGTGAGGTCTACGGCTCTTTAACCGCAAGGATTCAATCGTTCCATCATATCGTTTTACCCAACGTTGTACTTGCTGTCTACTTCTATGATACCGTCTGGCTGCTTCATCATTATTTTTATATTTAATAGCATATTCACAAATTAGTTTACGAAAGCGTAATTCTTCAGTTATAATAGATGACATAAGAAGGTCTCTCCTTTGAGATAATGATTCGGTTTAGCAACTTTCATTATAACAGAGAGCCTTCTTATTTTTTATTTTTTTGTCACAAATGTATTATACTCTTACAAAAGCCAGCAGTCTCCAAATTCTGCTGGCTTTCACTATGTTTATTCTATTCCCACTCTATTATTCGTTCAATAAATAAGGATTGATATAAGCTAGAATATCGATTATTTGTTTATTAAGTTGACATGAATTATTAGAATTAATTTGTATTGTTTGTAAATTGTTTTCACGAAATAAAATAAGCTGTGGAAAAAAAACGACATTTTTTGTATAATGTTATTAAAAAAATTAGGTGGTGTCAGTATGAGATTAGCAGTAAGACTAGCTATTGAAACAAGAAATAGTATTGAAGCGCTAAAAGAAGAGATTAAATCAACTGGAGAATTTGATAATCTTCGTCTAACAAATGGTTTCGTGATTAACCAAGCATATTTAGACTGCAAAAAAATTACCAACGAAAATAAATGGGAGACAGTTTTAAAATCTGGCTCTCAAGTTGAAGAAAGAAATGCACCAAAGACGAGAACTGATTTACAAGTAAATCAGACAACTATGGATGGTATTGCTGAACTAAAAAAAATATTACCACGCTACACTGAGACTAGTTATGTAACAACCTCATTTGTCCTAAAGATGATAGTTAGAGGTTCTCTTTTAGTACGGCATGGAAAAATTTAGGCTTTATGCCTATTTTTTTGACCAATTTTTTGTGGTTGACAGAACACGACATTTTTTGTATAATAGTGTCGTGAAGTAACTACAATACATGCTAAAGTACAAAAAAGAATATCAAACATGATAAAACCTATTTTAAATGCAGAAGAAACGGTAAAAGAAACAAAAGTCCTGATTAGCCAAAAACCTTATTTTCTCTATATAGAAGAAAATTGTAAACGAAAGAAAACTGAAACGGTTGCTGGGTATACATACGAGTGCGTAGCTATAGAAAAGCAATTCGAGCATTTTAATGTAAAGATTGAACACTCTAAACCTCTTTTTCAAGAACCAAAAAACATTCCTCAGAATTGTATGATTGAGTTTTTTTAGGCCTGACAGGTAGTGTCTACGTTGCTGGGGATTGCTACAAATATGTCACGTGCAGATTTATTATACTTTGTTGGCAGTCTTGGCTATGATGAATATGGCAAACGAATCCAGCATTGGGGGGGGAGAGGCTTTAAGAGCCAGATAGAAGCCAAAAAAGGCTATGAATCCTACATAAACGATTTCTATGATTCGGTATTAAGAAAAATTCTATTATGTCATATAAAGAATTTTATGAAACTTACTTCAAACCAGACTATAAGCAATCAGTTAAACCTCAAACATTTGAAAGTAGGTTATCTTCAATGGAAATTCATTTGAAATACTTCTTTAATCGTAAATTGAAAGATATATCTGCTCCAATGGTTAAAAAACGGCAAAATGATCTTTCATCTAAATATTCATCAGGTTATGTAAGGGCAATACACGGGCTATTTCAAAAAAGTTTAGATCTTGCTATAAAATTGGGTTTGATTCAGAAAAATATTGCTAAACAGGTAGGATATGTAAAAAAAAGTAAGAAAGAAAGTAGATTTTTGGACTAAAGAAGAAGCAGAAAAAGTATTTTCAATATTTGATTTGAATGATTATTATGATAGATTCGCTTTTACTCTTATCTACATCCTATTTATGACTGGTATACGAATTGGAGAGGCACAAGCACTAAATTGGGAAGATATAAATTTCAAAGAAAAGACCTTAGATATAAGCAAAAATATGTACTATAAGACCTCAAAAGAGTTTTATATTACTGAACCAAAAACATTAGCTAGTAATAGACAGATTGCACTTGATGATACAACTATAAAATATTTGATGGAATGGAAGGAAATCCAAAAAAGAATATTGAGACAGATTTGGTTTTTTATATAACGGGTTGCCAACTAACAAGAGTACAACTAGCCATATTATAACTCGTCATGCGAAACTTGCTGGAGTGCATAGAATTAAGACTCACGCTTTAAGGCATTCTCACGCTAGTCTTTTAATTTCATTAGGAGAAAATGCCTTAGTAATTCGTGATAGACTAGAGCACGAAGATATAAAAACTACCCTGGAAACATATGGGCATTTATATCCAAATATGAACCGTGAAGTAGTAGATAAGTTGAACAAAGTTTTTAAGTATATTGGATAACAGAGTTTTTACTGATAACAGTATGTGAATAGAAAATGCAATGATTCAAATCCTTAAAAAATTTTGATATAATTAAATTTAGTTTTTAAGAATGAAAGCGATGGTGAAGATGAGACATGAATAGCGGACAGAAGAAAAGACTCAATTCAATTTTTAGTAGATATTATAACTATTATTACACCATCTTTAATATTGATTTAACAAAAGATTTATTAAAAAAGACAGAGTTTACGATTGAAAAACCAATTTCAAGCGATTTAGAATTAAATATTCTTGATTTTCTTTTAGAAGTATCTAAAGATATTTATAACTTAAATAATCAAAATGATAGAAAAATAAGAGGGCAGTATCCAACAGCTGATAAACAAATTATCAGATCTATAATTGATGGTTCATTGATCAATTCTAAAAAGGATATTAGAAAATTGAAGATTCTTGACCCTTGTGCAGGAACAGGTAATTTCATCATAGTGCTTTTATATGACCAATTT
>NZ_RQVG01000013.1:0-55480 GCF_003992195.1 Veillonella sp. 3627
ATATTGTAGAATTTTCAGGCAAAGTAAGTATTGATAGAAGCACGTTTTATCAAAGACTTGAAAAAATGTAAAAAATTTTACAATAGAAAAAGCATTACGAATAAAAGATATACTTTCATTAACCGATACGAAAGCTTATTCTATTTTTTACCTGGAAAGTCTCAAAAATAAGAATGTGAATAAGTTGGAAGTGGTAAAATCAAATGGAAGAAGACAGTAGAGTATTTATAAACGAAATGCAAATAGATATTAGTCAAAAGCGAATTATTAAATTAATTGAAGCGAAGACGATTATCAAAGAAGTAATACATTATGATCCGAGTAAAAAATCAAAATATAAAACGATAGTTAACATGATTAATGAAGTAATTATGGATGAACTTGAAGTCCAAGAAACGTCAATGCAAGCTTTGAGGCAATAGTTTTAACAACTTCAAGAGATGCAGATCCACTTATTTTACCGAGTATGCTTTTTGTTTGCTTCCAAAAAATCATCACGAATAGTATCTAAATAATCATGATCTTAATTAGTTAATCTAGCAATAGCAATATAAGGAGCAGCTTCATCAATTATACCAATAATAAATTCTGCATCATCTAAAAGAAAAATATAATAAAGGATAAGCTCTTGGTTTTGATGTAGTTTTGAAAGGCTATTTAAAGTCAAAGCGGCATCAATAGAGTTAGAGTTTTCAATAGTAAACAATATATTTCGAATTAAATCTAAGTTACATTTCATCATTAACACCTTCTTTCAATGTGTTTATAGCACTAAAAAGGAGATATGGAGGTGATACAAATGAAAGAAAATAAAAGCCACTAACAAAAGTTAGTGGCAATAGATAGGATATTGGGCGCTCGTGGATGGATTATTGGTAATGCTCCTCACCATCTATGCGTTGCACCTTACAAAGCATACAAGGCATTTACTTTGTCTTGGCTCAAGGTTGTCCTGTTGCAGCAGGAGATTCCTTGAATTCACCCAATTTTGCAATTAGTAATTACTTACTAATGGGACGTGTAAACATCCTTTCTTAAACCAAAATCACGTAATTGAGCGATACCAAAGGATTTCGCTAATTGAAGCATTGGGTTATTAGCTACATTTTGAGCTAATGCTAAAGATCCTTGCGTTTGAGAATTAAGGGTAAAAGCTTTTGCAAATAGATTGTTTGCAGAAGATTCAAACATAGAATTAACTTTATTTGTATTTTTAAGAACTTCTAATTGTGGTTGAACCACCAAGATGTTATCGTAAAGGCTTTTTATCCTTTACATCTACTTGTTACCAAGTAGTTCAGCATATGTCATTATCCTATCAAGCATATTATACATGAGGGAATAATAAAAAGAAAATAAAAAGGTAAACGAGGTGAAGTCAAATGAAAGAAAAAAGTAAAATGCCTCAAATGTAATGTAGAAGTGCGGAATGGAAACTTCTGTGAACATTGTGGGGCGAAATTAAAAGAAGTATGTGATTGTTGGGTGTTAAAGAAAACAATACAATTGTGATTTAGCTGAATGTAAGGGTCATAAATTTTTCATTGAACGGCTCAAGAGAAAAAGCTTTTCTTAATGCTTTTAGATATAACCGATACAGAGGAAATACAGAGGAAAGAAATTAAAGAACTAATAAAAACAGACTAAAAGAGGTATTAACCCTCCCACATAAATATGATGTAGATGAACAATTGAGTTCACATGTGGTAAAAGTATATATCAGCTTAATCATAATGATAGATGACTATATGAAAGAAGAGCAAGCCAATAAATGATTTGATCAAAAAGATCTAATCTAAATCGTTAAGAGATTGGTAGGTATATTTAGATATAGATTTTTTAAGTATTAGTTTTAATTCAGTTTTAGCATTAGAAAATTGGCCTTTTGCAACATAGTCGATAAAACTATTCATTTCAGGAGAAATACTAAGTTGCCTTAGTGCTTTAGATCAATTAGACTTAATCTCACGCTCACCAATATTCATAAATACACTTCTTTTTAAGGTCATTATAGTACTAAGAGAAGAGATAAAGAGGGCGAATAAATGAAAGAAATTAAAGGTAAATTAGAAATTAAAATAAATCCAAAACTAAAAGCACATATGGAAAAGATGGGAGACAAAAATCAAGGTTTGTTAAATGCTATTGAAGCAGTAAGAAGTGATGGATTTAACCTAGTGATAGATAACAATTTATTAGAAAATGACAATAGATTATCTATTAATGAGGCTATAAATAAATTAGTAAAAATATTTATTCAAATGAAAAACATTGTGGACAGAGTGGTAATTGAAGATACGTGGTACACGAAAGCATTTGGGGATGAAGTAGAAAATGCCCTTATTACAATGGCTGTAATAAAGGCATTTGGAATTGGGAAAAATCTGAACATTATTTAGATGTTGTTAAGAAAGTAGTAAGAGAACTTAATACTGCACCAAGTAAAGGTTGATAATCTTTAATTTTATCAGCTATTGAGGAAAGCATACCTTGCTCAATTGGGGCTTTCATTTCAATACGATCATATAAAGATTTTAATTCTTTTAATACTAATGCCTTGTCTTCTTCGGAAAACTTTGAAGAGTTTACAAGTTCTTGAACATCAGAAAATGAGCAGTTGTTATTGATGATGTTAGATGAATTATTATCACCGACAATACCATAATTAGATCCCATTATATTGATGTTAGAACTAGAAGTATTAGTTTGAACATTCTCTACTTGTTGAATGCCATGAGCGGTAAGCACTAAGGATATTGGCAAACCACTACAAGGTGTATGGTTTTTAACATAGTAAGAATCTTTTAAATACTGTACTTGTTGTTCTAATAACTGTCTTTCTTTAGAAGATAGATTATAAAATGTATCTCTTACTATATTGAATGCTCCATAAGAATTTTGAGCATCATAGATTTTTTTCAAAAGAGATAATGCATCATTGTGTATTGACATAATTTCACCTCCTTTCAAGGTGATTATACCAATTATAAAAAACAGATGAAATAGAAAGGAAAATTATTTATGCTAACAATTCAAATAGAAGGTCCTATGAAGAAAATGACAGGCGATAAATTTATGATAGATTATGAGAGAGCATCTAATGCTAAGAGAGAAATAGAGCTTGCACTTGTATAGTTAGAACAATTAGGAATTAAAGTTGATGTAGTTTATTTATCTGATAAATAAAGAAAGGTAAGGAGTAAAAATGAAAAGGGTTCAACCTGAATATGCTCCTATTAGCACACTAGCTAAGATATGAGGACGCAGCAGAATGTATATTTACAGAAGAGTAGATATAATTCGTAATGAAGGTAGATTCAGTGAAATCTGTATGCAACTAGGATCATAACAAACGCTGGTACAGGTAGATAAATTTGAAGCATGGATGAAAGGCCAACATATGAAGTGGCTAAGGGAGGCATAAAGATGAAAATAAAAATGGAATTTATCACTATTATACAGTTGGATCTATGGGTGCTTATTGTAGAACTATGTGGAGGCATAGAGTTTTAGATGGATGGGATATTATGCTGAATATGTTATTGATGGCATTAACAGGAACAATAATAATCCTACTAAGTACACTAAAAGAGGTGATGATAAATGAATACAAAAAAGAGGATTAACACTATTAGGAAAGTGTCTAAAGTTTAGGAATGAAGAAATTGAAAATCTAAGATTAAAGATTATATCAATTGCATATAGCATAAAAGGGTGTCTACTGAATTTCACAATATTAGGAAACGGACGAGTAATATTCTTACATCAGAAACAAGATGGATGGAATATTCGTATTACAAGTAATGGTCCAATACGAGAAGGGAATTTACCAACAATGGAAGCGGTAAGGGGAAACATTATGGAGCGAATTAAATGAATAAACCATATTGTGCAATCTGTAATGAAGAAAAAAAGCCATGCCTACATTATTTATAGACAGGCTAAAGGCTCTATAAGTATGGAACATTGCGATGCATGTCAATATTTAGGAGTTGATAAAGGGGATATGTAAGGGCATAATATATTTGTGACAAAAAAATAAAAAATAAGAATGTACTCTGTTATAAAGAAAGTTACAAAACCGAATCATTATTTTAAAGGGGAGACCTCCTTATGTCATCTAGTATAACTGAAGAATTACACTTTCGTAAACTAATTCGCGAATGTGCTATTAAATATAAAAATAATGATGAAGCAGCTAGGCGGCATCATACAAGGAGACAAGAAGTACAATGTTTGGTAAAACGCTATGATGGAATAATTGAATACTTGCGCTTAAAGAACCATAGACTACACTCACATCCAAATCAACATACATTGGAAGAATTATCCCTAATTTGTCCGCCGATCAGGTGAAAGAAAAGGCTAGATCTAATTTAGAAAAGATAGGAGCTATCTATGAGTACAAAGACTACTAATTACAAGTAATTACAGGACAATCTAGAGTATTTAAAATTAAAACAATGTTTGCTGCACTTAGATGAGATGATTGAATTAGCTAATACATAAAATATCTCTCATATTGAGTAGTTATTAAAGTTAAATGATTATGAGGTAGATTTAAAGCGAGAAAATGTCATCCACCATATGGTAAAAATTAGTAAATTTCCTCATTTAAAGAGCTTAAAGGACTTTGATTTTACCTTTCAGCCACAAATTAATGAGCCGCAGATTAAAAATTTAGCTTTCCTAAATTTTATGGATCAAGCTGAAAATATTATATTTCTAGGCTCTAGTGGTATTAGAAAAACGCATTTAGCGACTTTCTTAGGGGTTGAAAGTGCTCAGAATATACGAAGTACGTACTTCATTAAATGTCATGATTTGATAGAAAACCTAAAAAAGGCACGTGAAGAAGGCCGTCTAGAAACTCGTTTAAAACATTATGCAAGGTAGCAACTTCTAATTATTGATGAAATTGGTTACTTGCCACTACAAGATGGAGATGCTAATTTGCTCTTTCAAATTATTGATAGGAGGTATGAACAAAGAAGTACAATAGTTACCTCTAATATTAATTTCGATGAATGGGCACCTATATTACAGGATGAGCGAGTAGTTAGCGCCATCGTCGATAGACTACTTCATCATGCTCATGTCATTAGCATAACTGGAGATTCTTACTGATTACGTTATCATATGCAAATGATGGAGTAATTGTACATTTTATATCGCCAAAATTGTACATTCTTATATTGATATTTACACGGGCTTTTGTGTTTGTGCTGGTAATCAATAAGAACCGCCATAAGCTTGCTACGTCTAACTGCGTTCCTTGTGGGGAACCTCAAGGTATTTTAATAGACATTTGATAGTATCTTGTCCATCGTAATAGGTATCGATGAGTTATCCTGGTTCTGTTCGTGACTCAAGATACATACAAAACTATGTTCCTCATGGTATAATACGATACGATGCAAGGAGGGTATATGCAGATACGAGATAGAATTATGGCCTATTGGAAAGGGCGAAGCGATGATTTTGGAGCACTGCGCATGAAGGAATTACAATCGAATCTAGCACCACGATGGTTGCGAGAGATTACTCCGCATATTAAGGATACCCACCAACGGATTTTAGATTTGGGCACGGGGACCGGATTTTTTGCTTTTTTGTTGGCGCAGAAGGGCTATTCTGTGACTGGCGTAGATTTAACGAAAGAAATGATTGATGTAGCAAAAGAACAAGCCATAGAATTACAGGATACATTAACAGGTCAGGTAGACTTTCACTGTATGGATGCGATGCAACTGGACTTTCCGGATCAATCCTTTGATGTGATTCTGGCCCGGAATTTGACGTGGACTTTGCCGGATGTGGAAGCAGCCTATAAGGAATGGTACCGTGTACTTGCGCCGAAAGGTGTGCTTATCAATATCGATGGTGATTATGGAGTAGAACTCAAAGTGCCTGTGGTGGCACAGCACCATATTCATGAGACCGTATCGAATGAGACTATGCAAGAATGCATTGCTATTACGGAAGGACTATCTATCAGTCGTATGGATCGCCCCCATTGGGATGTGCATATGATTCGGAAAGCAGGTTTTTCCAGAGTGTATCTAGATATGGCAGTGAGTAGCCGTATCTATGATGAAGAAGATGAATTATACAATCCAGTGCCACTCTTTTCCATTGTGGCTAGGAAATAAGGAGTAATTATGCAAACATTTGAAACTTTCAAGGTAACAGAGAAAAATAAATTCGCTATGGCTTCTGCGTTGGCGATGACTGATTTTACAAAGTGCTTTGAGCCAGTACTATTTCTATTTGGCCAAGCTGATGTGGGTAAAACGCATCTATTGAAGGCTATGGAAGAAGAGGCAGTGAAACAGAATGCTGCTATCCGTGTTCGTTATGTGACAGGAGCGCAATTCATTAAAGAATACAATGACAGCGTGACCTATGGAGAAGTGGCAGATTATATGGAAGAATACTGTAAGCTACATTTATTGTTAGTGGATGATGTTCAGGATATTGTGTATAGCGATGATGAAGGAGCTAAAAAGATGTTTATGCGTCTTGTACAAGGCATGAAAGCAAAAGCTCGTCGTATGGCGGTGACGTTTGATGATACGTTCGACTCTGAAGATCGTTCTAATGAATTGCAGAATGAATTGACTGATGGAGTTGTGGCTTTCATCGAATAGAAAAATGAATAGAAGGCGGTTATTACACTGTATAACTAAGTGATATAACCTATGAAAAGAGGCGGATTTCAATCTATAGAAATCCGCCTTAATATCTGTTATACTTGGGAAGAAGAGTTTTCTATTGAGCGAGTGCTCAGGAGAGGAGAAAGTATAATGGCTATTTCAGAAGAAGTACGACAACGATTTGCAGGAGAGTTTGAAAAGTTTCAAAAAGGAATTGAGGGTTTCTTTGCGAAAGAGATTGCTCCTAAAGATTTTAAAGGTATTGGTGGAGGATTTGGTAGTTATGCGGAACGCGGATTTGAAAGCGCAATGTTGCGTTTGCGTTTCATGGGTTCTCGTATTCTTCCTTACCAAATGAAATTTCTAGTAGATTCTGTAAAAAAATATAATTTGAAATATGTACATTTCACAACAGGTCAATGTATTCAATTCCATCAATTACAAGGTGAACAAATCTTAGAATTATATAAAGACTGTTTTGAACATGACATCTATAATCGTGGTACTGGTGGAGATAATTTGCGTAATGTAACGGCAAGCCCATTACATGGAGTGCATCCTGAAGAGCCATTCGCCGTGACTCCATATTTACAAGCAGCGAGCGAATATGCGGTATCCTTAATTGGTACATTAGCATTACCACGTAAATATAAAATTGGTTTCTCCGTGGTAGACAATGAGGGTCATGCAAACTTTAAAGATTTAGGATTCTTGGCAAAAGAAAATGGTACCTTTGATGTCTATGCTGGTGGTGGCATGGGTGGTGGTTCTGCATTCGGCGTGTTAGTAGCAGAAAATGTAGATCCAAAAGAAACATTACATCATGTGGAAGGTATGATGCATTTGTATCATGAATTAGGTGAGTTTAATAACCGTGGTGCCGCTCGTTCTCGTTTCATTGCACAACGCTTAGGGGAAGAGGAGTTCCGTAAAGCGTACTATGAGTACTTAGAAAAATCTAAAGCGGCTCATGATTTAACATTATCTATTGAACCATATACAGTGAACAAAGTGGGTACGACTACTCCAACAACAGCCTTAGCAAAGCCTCAAAAACAAAAAGGTTTATACTATATTCAATACAAGCCATTAGTAGGTACACCACCTATGGATGTATTTGTGAAACTATTTGATTACGTAGGTGGCTTAGAAGAAACTGAAATTCGCATCTGTGGTGATGAATCTGTATATATTGTGAACTTAACTGGCGAAGAAGCAGATGCAGTGGCAGCTATTATTGCTGATACTCACGCAAAAAATAAATTTGAGCACACTGTATCTTGTGTAGGTGCAACCATTTGTCAAATCGGTTTCCAAGATTCTTCTGGACTTGTGAAAGTCATCAAAGAAGCAGTGGAAGGTGCCGGTTTATCTACCGATCGTTTGCCACAATTACATGTATCTGGATGTTTATCTTCTTGTGGTACACATCAAGTAGGCTCCTTAGGGCTTCATGGTTTTACTAAACTAGTGGATAGTAAACCGCAACCAGCTTTTAAAGTGTTCATCAACGGTAATGGTGAATTAGAAGGCCCACGTATGTCTGATGAAGTGGGTGTAGTCACAGTGGAAGACATTCCTCATTTCTTCATTGACCTTGTGAAAGCGCTGGAAGTAGCAGGACAAGATTTTGACACATGGAAAGATCAACAACCAGAAGCATTCCAAGCAGTAATTAGTAAATATCTATAATGTATATAAAAACGTTCTTACTTAAGTAGGAGCGTTTTTACTTTGAGTAACTATGTATTATATTGAAGAAATTGCATAGATACGGTATAATGAAAGAGATATCTCAAGATTGAGAATGTAAACTTCGTGGAGTATAGTCATGTAAGTTTTGTTCATAGAATTGTATATATAGGAGAGTCCAATGAAAAAAAGTACATTAGCCTTAGTAGGAGCTATGGCATTTGCTACAACCTTTGCAGTAGCGCCACAAGCACATGCTGAAATCAATGAATATTCTAACTTAAATGATAAAACAGTGGTGGTGCGCCAACCTGGTCAATCCATGGTATTGTCCATGCGTGAAGTAGCAGGTATCTTTGTGGGCCGTTATGTAAAAGCAGCCGTTAGCTCTATTACACTGGATCCATCAAAAGGTAATTATCAGTATGTGGTGGTAGGGTATACACCGAAACAAAAAATTACCATTGATGTAGACGTAATTACTGGTAAAGTAGTGCGTGAATTCCGTTCTAGCAAAGCAAAAGATGTAGCGTCTAAAGTCTTTAATCCATTGAAAGTCATTTCCCCGAAAGAAGCAGAAGTAGCAGCTCGTGCTTTGGTAGGAGAAGGTTCTTTCACTAGAGGATGGGAAATTAAAGCGGAAAATAATGAAGTGCATTATATGGTGCGCACACAAGATAAAGATGAAAAAGAATATAGTGTAAAAGTAGATGCTGTGACAGGTCAAGCCTTAGAAAAAGGAGAACCTATCGACTGGGCAAAAATTAAAGCAGATCGCTTGCGTAATGATGGGGTAGGTAAACCATTTACATTACAAGAAGAACCAGAAGATGTAGATGCAGATCCTACGAAAACATTAAAATAGGTGAAGTATGACGTATCAAAATATTATATTTAGCATCGAAGGTAATGTGGCGACCATAACATTTAATCGTCCAGAAGTACAAAATGGTTTTAATGTGCCTATGTGCCAAGAAATTCTGGATGCTATCCGTGTGGTAAAGGAAACTGATGAGGCCCGTGTATTAGTCTTTAAAGCAGAAGGTAAGGTCTTTTCTGTAGGTGGTGACTTAACAGAAATGAAACGAGCTGTAGAAGAAGATGATACTGAGTCCTTGTTTGAGATTACTCACTTGGTGATGGAAATTTCTTTAGCTATGAAGCATTTGCCAAAACCTGTTGTTATGTGTACTGATGGTGCTGTGGCAGGGGCGGCTTTCAATATGGTGTTGGCAGCAGATATGTGCGTAGCTTCAACAAATAGTCGTTTCATTCAAGCCTTTGTCAATGTGGGACTAGCACCTGATGCAGGTGGTATGTATTTGTTGAGTCGTGCTGTAGGTATCAACAGAGCTATGCAACTGGCTATGACAGGAGAAGCGGTAACAGCTGAAAAAGGTAAGGAATATGGCTTTGTCTATAAAGTGTGTGAACCAGAGATTTTGGAACGCACAACGAATCGTTTAGTGCAACGCTTGGCGAAAGGGCCAGTTCAATCTTTCCGAGCGATGAAACAAATGATGTGGGCTAGTTTCTTTACAAATTTTGAGGAATATGCGGAATTAGAAGTGAAAATCCAAAATTCCTTAGGAGAAACAGAAGACTTTCGTGAAGGTGTGCGTGCTTTTGCTGAAGGAAGACGACCTAAATTTAAATAGTGCATCTGAGGATGTGAAAAAAGAGCTATTACGACTAAATAAGGTCGATAATAGCTCTTTTTGCATTGGAGAAGGTACATCTCGTAAGGGATATTCTGTTCGTATATAAAATAAGATGCATGGTTCAAAAGTATTCCAATACAAAGAGGACCCTCCTAGAGAAGAGTCCTCGTGTATATGTGATTACCGGTCGCCGTTAAAGATAGAGTTTTTAACAATGACATAATCAACTTTTTTGATGGCTTGTAGTGTAGTACCACCAGCGTAGGAGATAGAAGATTGCAAATCTTGTTCCATTTCAGTCAATGTGTCGAAGATACTGCCTTTGGATTGGATTGTGATTTTTTTGCCTTCTACATTTTTCCGTTCCCCTTTTTGGTGTTCAGAAGCACTACCGAAGTATTCTTTATAAGCTACACCGTCAATAGTCACTTCTTTACCTGGAGATTCGATATGACCAGCGAATAAAGAGCCAATCATAACAAAGGAAGCGCCGAAGCGGATGGATTTTGCAATGTCACCGTGATCACGGATACCGCCGTCTGCGATGATAGGTTTTGTGGCTGCTTTTGCACACCAACGAACAGCAGATAATTGCCAACCACCAGTACCAAAACCAGTTTTTAGTTTTGTGATACATACTTTACCAGGTCCGATGCCTACTTTAGTAGCATCAGCACCAGCATTTTCTAGTTCACGAACGGCCTCTGGAGTACCTACGTTACCAGCGATAACAAAGCTTTCAGGAAGCTCACGTTTAATGTGTTGAATCATGTCGATAACGCTGTTGGAATGACCGTGAGCGATATCGATAGTAATATATTCTGGGCATAGATTTGCTTCTTTTAATTCCTTAACGAATTCAAATTCCTCTGGTTTTACACCGATGGAAATAGATGCAAATAAACCTGCCTCATGCATGTCTTTTACAAAGTCCAAACGTTTTTCTGGTTGGAAGCGGTGCATGATGTAGAAATAGTTTTCAGCCGCTAATTGTTTTGCTAATTTTTCATCGATGATGGTTTGCATATTAGCTGGCACAACTGGTAAGCGGAATGTATGATTTCCCAGTTTCACGGTTGTGTCACATTCGCTACGGCTGGATACGATACACTTATTCGGTATCAATTGCACGTCTTCATAATCGAAAATGTTTGTAGTATTGATCATTATTTATTGCCCCCTAAATAGACAGAATTAGGATTACGACATAATCCTTATCTATTATACATAAGACCTCTTATCTTGGCAACAATAGGAAGGATATACTTAGTCATTTTTGATATGCTAATTTGTACTAAAGGAAACCTGTATTTTGTGAAAAAATATATAGATAAAAATAGATTAAAAGTGATACAATAAAAAGAAACATAATAGAGAATTTGATAATATATTTCAATGTATTATAGTGTGAAAAGGAGATAGATATGAGTTATACAAGTTCAAGAAAAACAAAAATGCTAGTAGAAGGCGGTCTAGTCATCGCTATGGCACAAATTCTGAGCATGTATGTGATTTACCAAATGCCGCAAGGTGGTGCTGTGAAAGCAGCTAATTTAGTACCTCTTTTAATTTATGCGTATCGTTGGGGTGGTCGTGCTGGCATGCTAACGGGAGTTGCCTATGGGATTGTCCATTTTTTAGTGGGATTTAAATTTTCCATTCATTACATGAGCATTATTTTGGATTATATTTTGGCGTATGGTGCCATAGGTATGGCAGGATTCTTTGGTGGTTCTAGTACTGTGAAAGCCTTCTTTGGGGCAATTTATGCAATCTTAACACGCTTTGCCATGTCTGCCATTAGTGGTGTGGTTGTGTTTGGTTCGTATGCACCAGAAGGGATAAGTCCTTGGATTTACTCCTTAACGTATAATGCAACATATATGTTGCCAGATATGGTGATTAATCTTGTAGTATTGGCATTGCTGTATGTGCCAGTGATGCGTGGACTAGGTCGTGTGACACCAAGCCATAAATAAGAAAATATCTAGACAGGAGATATCTATGATTTCTGAATTAGGAATTATTGTGTTAGCGGGTGGACTTAGCACCCGTATGGGAACGGATAAAACGAGATTGCCATGGGGCAGCACCACTTTATTAGGGGAAATGCTCCGTAAGGCGGTCCTCACAGAATGTGGAGAAATTTTAGTCTCCATTAATCGAGAATTAGAAGAATCAGAGGCACATATTATTGAAGAGGCACGTTCTTTTGGTCGACATATTCAATTAGTGCCAGATACAATTGCTAGGAAAGGCCCTCTTAGTGGACTGCAATCAGCCCTTTCAGTAGGTACTCGAGAAGCCTATATCGTAGTGTCTGCAGATATGCCATGGTTTTCCTTTCACTGGTTGCCGTCTTGGGAAGTGCATATAGATGCATTTTTACAAGGCGAATTATTAGCTATGGTTCCCTATGTAGGATTACAGGAATACGAGCCATTGGCGGCCATTTATAAACGATCTGTGCTGGATACGATTCAAGAATCCCTAGAAGGTGAAGATGTGTCTATGCACGGAGTATTAGATAAGATTCCTTATATGGAAATGGATATGATTGAAGAAGCAGAGCTATATAGCAATGTGAATACTAGATTATCCTATAAATTGGCAAAAGCTAAATCTGCCAATCGTGAACGTTCTGTTCCCATTGTGACCATTAGTGCGAGCCAATCTAAGTCGGGCAAAACGGCGGTGGCTACGTCTCTCATCAATCGCCTTTCACAACGAGGCATCGTGGTGGGGATGGTGAAAAGTGACGGTCATGGATTTAGTATGGATCAGGAAGGTACCGATACATGGAAGGCTAGTCAAGCAGGGGCTAAAGCGGTGGCGATAGCTGGACCCAATGGATATGCCATGGTAGTACATGGTGAAAGTATGCAACGACAACAGCAACTCATTCGTTTGGCCAATGAAATGCCAGTAGATTTGGTGCTCTTAGAAAGTAGAAGTCATGGGGTGGCACCTATTATTGAAGTGGTCCGTGCCAATCACAATGATACACGGTTACAGCAATTAGAAGATATTGTGGCAGTAGTTACAGATATAGATGATACATTAGATGGGAATACCATTTGCGAGCAATTTAGTTTCAGCGATGAAGATATGGATCGATTAGCAGATTGGATATTGAAGGAGTTGTTATAATGCAAGTAGTAACAGTAGAAGAAGGCTTACAGTTGCTAGAAACTCCTTTTACCCAAAATAGATATAAAATAGAGAGGGAATCTGTATCCATTGGACACTCCTATGGTAGAGTGCTAGGAACGACGGCTTTAGCTAAGATGAATTATCCTCCTTTTAGGCGTTCGGCTATGGATGGTATTGCCATTCGATATGCAGAAGATACAAGGACATATCGTATACTAGAGACTATTGGCGCAGGTGAAGTCTTTCAAGGTCAATTAGAGCCTGGTGAAGGGATTCACATTATGACGGGTGCCATGGTACCAGACACTGCAGATACGGTGGTGGTAAAAGAAGCTCTTACTTGGAATAACGATATAGAGGTGACTGTACCTAGTCGCATAGAACGGGGGCAACATATTATCCTCGAAGGGGAAGATATACAAATCGGTCAAGAATTATTGCCTGCTGGTACTGTATTGGAAGCGGAACAAGTTGGAACTTTAGCGGGGCAAGGATATAGTGAAGTCTCAGTGTATCGTAAGCCAAGAGTTATTGTGCTCACCACAGGGCGTGAAGTACAAGATCCATCAGAGCCACTACGAGTGGGGCATATTTATAACTCTAATCGGTATTTACTAGAAGGCACCTTACATGCTTTAGGTGTTGATGTAGTGGGAGTAGCCCATCTATCGGATGCGCCAGGTACAGTAGATGACAATATTGCTACCGTACAACATATGCTGGATACATTGGGACCGGTAGATATGATTATCAGCACCGGAGGTGTATCTGTAGGTGACTATGATACTATGCCTGAATTGTACGAACGATTAGGGGCTAATACATTGTATCGACGGTTACATATGCGCCCAGGTGCTGCATCCTTCGGTGGTATCATTACGATTGATGACCATAGTATATGGTGCATGGGCTTATCTGGTAATCCTACGGCTGCGATGAATCAGTTCTATTTATTGGTGCTGCCTGTGTTAGAGCGGTTATCTGGACAGACAGTAATGACTAGGTGGATAGAATGTTACCTAGGTGAAGTGGCAGATAGAAAACACCCTCTTGACCGCTATTATCAAGGACATATTAGGTACGAAGCAGGGTCCTGCTGGGCATACCCTAACTTAGGGATGACATCGGGAGGTTTAAAATCTTTATCGGTAGCTAATGGTTTAATTAAAATTCCAGGTAATAGTGATCGATTAGAGAGAGGAACATTAGTAAAAGTGTTGCCGTTTACTCGATAAAAAGAATAAAGAAACAAAAATATGAATAAATACCCTGTTTTATGGGGGTTAATCTTGTAGAATTAGAAAAAATCTGCTATAATAATTCTATAGAATTTTATAAGTAAGGTCTACAAAGAGACACATCGTACATGTACCCTGTGCCTCTTTTTATATGGACTTTAAAGGGTAGTATTTATGAAAAAGGAGATTTTATGGCAGTATTAAAAAGACTTGGCTTATCTGGCTGGATTGTCATTGGCTTATTAGCAGGTGTATTAGTAGGTTCAGTAGCCCCAGATTTTGCAAAACAATTAAAACCATTAGGCGATGTATTTATTCGCATGATTAAGATGATCGTAGTACCATTGATTTTCAGTTCCCTTGTCATGGGCATCGCTGGTACGGGGGACTTTAAAAAATTAGGCCGTTTAGGGGGCAAAGCTATTCTATGGTTTGAAGTTGCTACTACACTGGCATTATTTGTAGGGTTATTCGTAGTTAATGTATTTGAACCGGGCGTAGGAGTGAACTTAACAGCTACAGGTAATGCCGTAGACATTGCTAATAAAGCAGCAGCAAAAGGCGAGATGGACCACGTACAAATGTTGGTAAATATCATTCCAACGAACATTGTAGACGCTATGGCTCGTGGTGATATGTTGCAAATTATCTTCTTTAGCTGTATGTTTGCTATTGCAGCAGCAAGTATTGGTAAAGAAGGAAAACAAATTGTTGAACTGTCCAAAGACTTGGCTCATATTATGTTCAAAGTGACGCACTATGTCATGTATGTGTCTCCTATCGGTATCTTTGGTGCCATTGCATATACAGTAGGTAACTTTGGCTTGGGTATGCTAGTGCCATTGATGAAGTTAGTATTCACCTTATACGGTGGTTTGGCGTTATTCTTAATCCTTATCATTGCTATCGCTTCTTTCTTTACAAAAGTAAACTTATTTAAACTAGGTAAAGTATTGAAAGAACCAATCGTGTTGGCTTTCTCTACAGCGGCGTCTGAAGCAGCATTGCCAATTGCCATGGAAAAATTGAAAAAGGTTGGTATTCCTAACCAAGTCGTAAGTTTCGTACTACCTTTGGGATATACATTTAACTTGGATGGTTCCACGTTGTACTCTTCCTTAGCGGTAGTATTTATTTCTCAAGTGTACGGTGTGCCATTTCCATTAGAACAGCAATTATTAATGGTATTAACGTTGATGTTATCCACGAAAGGGATTGCAGCAGTGCCAGGAGCATCATTGATTGTTATTGCTGGTACAGCAGCGGCCTTTGGATTGCCAGTAGAAGGCTTAGCATTAATCCTTGGTGTAGACCGTATATTAGATATGGCGCGTACTGTATGTAACTTATCTGGTAACTGTTTAGCAGCTGCTGTGGTAGGGCGTTGGGAAAACGAAGTATCTGCGGAGCGTTTGTCAGAATTAATGGAACATCCTTTGACTGATGAAGAAGTGGAAGCCTTAGAACAAGCAAGCTTTGAACACGTAGGTGGACAACAAGCATAATTAGTTATACTGAGATCGTTGCAATACAAAAAAGACTGTTTACATTTACTATGTAAGCAGTCTTTTTTTTGTGTTTTACTATACGGTGATGAGAGTAACAATGTTGCCAAAATACTTAAGATTATATAATAGTATAAGTGCAGCAAAAAAGAAAAAATACCATGTACATCTAATAGATGCTCATGGTATTCGTTGATAGAGTTCTTTAGGCCATCTGTAGGGAAGAGTAGAGGAGAAGACCTAAAGATGTGAATGAAGGATGTGTATTTATGTGCGACATACCGTAGAGGTAGCATGGTAGAGGTAGCTGGTTATGTCGCATACATATATTATTAGGCCCTATAAAGGAGTTGAGGAGTTTATAATATACGTACATCACTTCACAAGAAAGAGAGTATCATAGTGTTGCTACTCTTTATGTGTAGTATAAACTAGAAGCGTCAAAAGAATGTCAAAATATAAAACTTTTTATTTAAAATTTTTTGAAAAAAGATTTTTATATTTTTTGTATACATTAATTGTACTATTGTATCTCTGTAAAGGATTTGTTATAATGCTTTCTATAGAATTTTAGAATAGGTTCTGAAAGAGACATTCTGTACTTGTACACCATCGCCTCTTTTTATATAACCTAAGCAAGTATTGGTATGTAAAAAGGAGATTCTATACTATGTTAAAGAAAATTGGACTGTCCGGGTGGATAGGCATTGGTCTTTTGGCTGGTGTGCTAGTAGGTGCAGTGGCACCAGATTTTGCGAAACAATTAAAACCTTTAGGTGATGTATTTATTCGCATGATTAAAATGATTGTAGTCCCTTTAATTTTTAGCTCCCTAGTAATGGGTATCGCTGGGACAGGGGATTTTAAAAAATTAGGTCGTCTTGGGGGAAAAGCGATTCTATGGTTTGAATTAGCTACTACGTTGGCGTTATTTATTGCATTGTTTGCTGTGAATGTAGTAGAACCCGGAGTGGGTGTGAATTTGACAGCTAGTGGTGGCGCTACGGATATCGTTAACAAAGCAGCCTCTAAAGGTCAAATGGACCATGTGCAAATGTTAGTGAATATTATTCCAACAAATATTATTGACGCCATGGCTCGTGGAGATATGTTACAAATTATCTTCTTTAGCTGTATGTTTGCTATTGCAGCAGCAAGTTTGGGTAAAGAGGGAAAACAAATTGTAGACTTATCAAAAAGTATAGCCCACATCATGTTTAGAGTAACTCATTATGTCATGTATATTTCTCCTATCGGTATTTTTGGTGCTATTGCGTATACAGTTGGTGCCTTTGGGATTGAAATGCTGATTCCATTATTAAAATTAGTATTTACTTTATATGCGGGGCTAATTGTGTTCCTTGCCATCGTATTGGGTATCGCATCGGCTTTAACAAAAGTGAACTTATTTAAATTATTCATCGCATTGAAAGAGCCTACTATCTTAGCGTTTACCACAGCCGCATCAGAGGCAGCATTACCAATTGCTATGGAGAAATTGAAAAAGATGGGGATTCCCAATCATATTGTAAGCTTCGTACTTCCCTTGGGATATACATTTAACTTAGATGGCTCTACGCTGTACTCTGCATTGGCGGTTGTCTTTATTGCACAAGTCTATGGAGTTCCATTTCCGATTGATCAACAAATTTTAATGATGATTACGTTGATGTTGTCCACTAAAGGAATTGCAGGGGTACCAGGCGGCTCCTTAATTGTGGTGGCAGCTACAAGTGCAGCCTTTGGACTGCCAGTGGAAGGCTTAGCTTTAATTTTGGGGATAGACCGTGTGTTAGATATGGGTCGTACCGTATGTAACTTGTTAGGTAATTGCATCGCTGCAGCTATTGTGGGGCGATGGGAACAAGAAGTATCTGCAGAAGATTTAAAACGATATATAGATCACCCACTAACAGATGAAGAAGTATCGGCTCTAGAACAAAAACATTTGGAAGCTATGGCAGATGCGCATGCATAATAGAATGTAAATAAACACCATATATACCAGTTCTGGATATATGGTGTTTTTTTATAACTTGTTATAGAAAAGGAAAGTGCTTTAAGTGTAATTATTGATAGACGAAATATGGTAAATCGTTGTATGATGTTCGTAATAGACTATTTCTTTACTATAGTACTAGTGAAAAGTGTTGGAATTCTTGAATAGTAAAGAATTGCTGTAACCTGCGTTATGGTTATGCAAGTGCATAGCGATGTATAAGGAGGGAGACTCATGTTAAGTGATATTGAAATTGCCCAACAGGCACAAATGGAACCTATTGTGGAAATTGCAAAACGATGCAATTTAGCAGAAGATGAATTAGAATTATATGGAAAATATAAAGCAAAAGTGTCCTTTGATGCGATGGAACGCTTACAGGATACGCCGAATGGTAAGCTGGTACTAGTTACAGCCATCACACCTACACCAGCAGGAGAAGGCAAGTCTACCACTACTATTGGATTGACGCAAGCTTTACAACAAATTGGTGTGAATAGTATTGCTGTATTGCGCGAACCATCCTTAGGACCAGTATTCGGTGTCAAAGGTGGTGCTGCTGGCGGTGGTTATGCGCAGGTAGTGCCAATGGAAGATATTAATCTTCATTTTACAGGGGATATGCATGCCATAACCGCGGCTAATAACTTGTTATCAGCAATGATTGATAATCATATTTTCCAAGGTAATGCACTACAAATCGATGTGCGTCGTATTAGTTGGAAACGCGTATTAGATATGAATGATCGTGCTTTACGTAATGTGGTCATTGGCATGGGTGGCCCTATGAGTGGTGTACCAAGGGAAGATCATTTCATGATTACAGTAGCCTCTGAAATCATGGCTATTTTATGCTTGGCTCGTGATTTAGAAGATTTAAAAGCACGATTTGGTCGTATTGTAATTGGTACAAATCTATCTGGAGATCCTGTATTTGTTCATCAATTAGGTTGTGAAGGAGCGATGGCGTTACTCATGAAAGATGCTATCAAACCTAACTTAGTACAAACGTTAGAACATACACCAGTATTGATCCATGGTGGTCCATTTGCGAATATTGCCCATGGATGTAACTCTATCATTGCTACCAAGCTAGGATTAAAATTAGGCGATGTAGTCATTACAGAAGCGGGATTTGGGGCGGATTTAGGAGCAGAGAAATTCTTACATATTAAGTGTCATTATGGAGACATCTTCCCTGATGCAGTGGTCATCGTAGCCACTATCCGTGCCTTAAAAATGCATGGAGGAGTGCCAAAATCAGAGTTGACCAAAGAAAATGTAAAAGCACTAGAACGGGGCTTTGTGAATTTAGGGAAACAAATCGCCAATATGAGAGCCTTTGGGTTACCAGTATTAGTGAGTATTAATAAATTTGCTACGGATACACCAGCTGAAATTGATGCATTATTGCAATTATGTGATCATTACGGTGTAGATGTAAGCCTTAATGAATGCTGGGAAAAAGGTGGAGCCGGCGGTATTGATATGGCAAAACAAGTGATGGGTATGCTGGAAGGAACAGATATCAAGCCAACTGCTTTATACGATGTGAAAGATAGTATTCCTAATAAGTTAACGGCTATTGTAAAAGAAATTTATGGTGGCAATGGTGTAGAATTTACCAGTGCAGCGAAAAAGCAAATTGCTCAATTGGAAGCATGGGGATTGGCAGACTTACCGGTATGTGTGGCAAAAACACAATATTCCTTAAGTGATAATCCGGAGTTACTAGGAGCTCCTACAGACTTTACGATTACTGTGCAAGATGTACGAATTGCCAATGGGGCTGGATTTATTGTGTGTCAAACAAGTAATATTATGGTCATGCCAGGATTACCGAAACAACCAGCCGCTCTTGGTATGGATGTAACAGCAGAAGGGACTATTAAAGGATTGTTTTAGGAGGAATGATGGAATTACATAACGCATCTGTATTAGAGTTTATTCGTGACCTTGGTTCTAGTGCACCAGCCCCAGGAGGTGGCAGTGTGGCGGCGATGAATGGCGCTATGGCAGCCGCTTTAATTGAAATGGTAGCGAATTTAACAATTGGGAATGCAAAATACGAAGCGGTCCATGAGGAGATGAAGGCTATTCAGAAAGAAGTAAGCCAAGTCAAAGAAGACTTTGTTCACTATATTAATAAAGATAGTGCTGCTTTTATGGAGTTAATGGGAGCTTTCAAATTACCAAAAGAAACAGATGAAGAAAAAGTATTTCGTAAAGCTGAAATACAACGTACCACGAAACAAGCAGCCTTAGTGCCTTATGAAATTGGTAAATTAGCATATACTTTATTACCCTTGACGGAAACAGTCATTGTAAAAGGAAATACCAATGCCATTACGGATGGGATGATTGCTACAATTAATGCAAGAGCTGCTGTAAAGAGTGCCTTTTTAAATGTGAAAATCAATTTAGGATCTATACAAGATGCAGAGTTTGTGAAACAATTGGCAGATAGCATGGAAGAGATAGAAGCTGTGTTAGATGCAGAGGAACAACGATTGTTAGGTCTTGCTAAGGTATAAGACCCATCATAATGGAATGAAGGAAATCATATGGGGATAGAAATTCATTTATTAGGGACACCACGGATACAAGTAGATGGGAAAGATATCTTTTTTACCTATGGAAAAGTACAAGCGCTCATTTATTATATGGTGGTAAAAGGAGTAGCCCTCCGGGATGAAATTAGCGGTTTATTGTGGCCGGAAAAATCGGAGGTCAATGCCAGAAAAAACTTAAGAAATGCCATTTATGAGGCAAAAAAGCTATTGGGGGCAGATGTATTTGTATCACCGAGGAACGCTGTATTACAATGGAATCCTACGGCACAAATCTATGTGGATGTACATCAATTTCAAAGGAACCCTAAACAATATATAGATATTTACAAAGGGGAATTTTTACAAGGATTTTATGTAAAAGATGCAGTGGCTTATGAAGATTGGTATTTAGGGGAACGAAGTCGTCTTAAATCTATGTACATGGAGGCGGTCTATGATTTAGTGGATGCAGGGATTGAGGAAAAAAATATCGCCTGTATTGAGCGATATATTCCTGTCCTATTGTCCTATGACCCCTATAACGAAGAGCGGTTTAGTGCGATTTTGGAACTGATTATGAGCCAAGGTTTCACGACCATGGGGAAACAGTTATACCATCAACTACAATGTATTTACGCAGATGATTTAGATGAAAGTGTACCTAACTCTCTTCGAGAAGCCATGCATTTATCAAAAGTACAAAAGCAAGAGGCAGTGTCCTTTGTAGAACATACGATGTTGAAGGGCCGTGATGCAGAAGCAGGAGAGGTGCAGAAGTATTTGCACTTCTTTGAAGATACTTCCTTAGCTTTGCGTATCACAGGAGATACGGGAAGCGGTAAAACGAGCCTCGTAGAATATATACGAGATAAAGTAGAGCCCTACCGATGTGTGTTAGATAGCCAATGTTATGAAGAGGAACAAGGCTTGCTATTGCATGCGTGGATTCCTATTGTGGGAAAGATACTTGAAGAAATAGAATTACAAGGTCTGGAAAACATCGAATTACGGCGTATTTATGAAATCTTTCCACAGTTAGATCGACGTATGGCTCGAGACTTGGGCTTTTTAGAAGTAACGGAAGCATTGCCTTTTGATGTAGTGTACCAAGCAGTATCAAATCTGCTAGAACAGGTGTCGGAAGAAATTCCTTTTACATTGATTTTTGAGGATGTGCAATGGATGGACTCCTTAAGTTTTTCTTTATTGAGTTTATTGCTGTTACATCATAGGTCTGAACGTCTTATGATCATTGTCACTGACGTAGAGGAAGTAAAATGCATGCATCAACGAACCTTGCAAAGTTTAGAACAGCAGAAAGCATTGCAAAGTATTTCCTTGTTGCCTTTACCAGATGAACGGATGCGAGCTTTTATCTTAGACCGAGAACCTACGTTACAGGACACAGATATAGTGGATCAATTAGTGGAAGTCAGTCGAGGCAATCTGTTAGTACTGATAGAAAGTATGCAACTATGGAAAGAGTATGGTTCCATTTATGGTTTGACTAAAGATATGGAACTGCTCTATAGCAAGAAATGCGATACTTTATCTGAAGAAGAACGTAAATTGGCGGAGTTTATCAGTTTATTCTATAATGAAGCACCATTAGGGATGATTGAACAATATATGGGTTTGGATAAACTACGTCTGTTGCAAACTTTAGAGGAGTTGGAAAGAAAAGGATTCATTGATTACCGTACACAACATGGTGAAGTGCAATATAGTTTAAAGCAATTCAAGTGCAAAGAGTATTTACGAGATCAAATGGCTATCGATCGCCGTCAAATTTTGCATGCCTATTTGGGGGAAGCCTGGGAAAAACGGTTAACACACTCTAAGGAAGATATGATTCGCTATAAGCAACTAGAATTTCATTTCCGTGAAGCAGGACAATACCAAAAAGCTTTAATGTATAAATTAAAATCTTTTATGCATTATTTAAACTTTAATAAAGATGCCTCTCCAGAACTTGGGGTAGGGGAATTATCCTCTGTCTATGCAGGGTATTTTATGGGAGAAGTAACGGGTAAAGCCTTGCAGGAAATAGAAGATGAGTTGGCCCATGTGTACACATTGTATGGAGATGTGCCAGAGGTGCGGGCCTTAGAATTGCCTTATTTGTACGGGGCTGGTAAATACCATATGAGCGTAGGTGATCACGAGCGCGGTGTGCGATACTTTCAAGAATTGCTAGATGAAAGTACCCTCCAAGACGCATCGAACTACCAATTAAAGGCCTATAAAGAGCTCATTTATTATCATTTGCAAATGCGCCATATCTTGGAAATTCATCAGTATACAACGAAGGCTCTGGCATTGGCGGAGCAGTACCACTTTAAAAAGGAAATTGGCATTATACTGCGTTTGAAAGCGCTGGCTTTCATCATGGAAGGGCAATCGATACAGGCGATTCCACTCTTGAAAGAATCCATTCGATTGTTCTCGGTGACCCAAACGGTGGCTCGTCGGTATGCCATCAATATTGCGGCGGCTTACAATTATTTAGGAGATATTGCAAGAAGCCGCATGAATTTAGAGAGGGCCCTCGCTATGTATAAAAAAGCCCTCCATTATTGCGACAAGGGAGAACTATACAGTTCTTGGATCGTCTTTGCTACCAATGCGGGCATGACTGCCTTTGCTTTGCAACGGTATGAGTTAGCGTCAGAGTACTTTCACAAGTCCTATGAATTGTGTTTACAATATACGATCAGTCGAAGACGACCTACCATTGAAGCCTATCTGGCTATACTAGCGCAACAACAAAAACAGACGGCGGAAGCCCTCGGGTATTTGGAATCGGCGCGCACTCATGCGATGGCAACCACGCACAACCAAGAGGTGGGGCGTTTGCATTGGGTGATTGCGTTCCTAAAAGCGACGTATTCCAATGAGGACATAGAGAGAGCGTTTCCAGAAAGTCTGGACACGTATGGTACAATAGCATTGCAACAATTAAAGGGCTATGGAGATGTATGGGAGCGAACGTACCTTGAGCAGTTGCTCCAAGCCTAGTAAGTACAAAAAGAAGGAGATCCTAGATGGATATTATAATGAATCCTATCGTCTTATCGGTGATTGCTATGTCAATCCTGTGTTTGCTGCGATTCAATGTGTTATTATCGGTTATCGTAGCATCCCTAGTGGCGGGCCTAGCCGGAGGGATGACGGTGACCACCACTATCGAATCCTTAATCGGTGGTATGGGTGGTAACTCGGAAACAGCTTTCAGCTATATTTTATTGGGGGCTTTGGCCATTGTCATAGGTCGCTCAGGACTTGCTACGGTGGTGACGAAGAAGATTACCAACATTGTGGGCACAAAGAAAGTGGCATTTACCTTGCTCATCGCCTTTGTATCTTGTTTTTCGCAGAATTTAATTCCTGTGCACATTGCCTTCATTCCGATCTTGATTCCCCCTTTGTTGGTGGTTATGAATCGCATGAAATTGGATCGTCGGGCCGTGGCTTGTGCCTTAACATTTGGTCTGAAAGCACCCTATGTGTCGTTACCAGTTGGATTTGGCTTGTTGTTTATGACGATTATAAAAGACCAAATGGTAGCTAATGGAGTGAATGTGTCTATCTCGGATATTGCTTCCGTTATGTGGATCGGTGGGGTATCCATGATTGTGGGATTACTCCTTGCCATTGCGTACTATAGTCGAAACCGTGTCTATGAAGATATTGCGGTGGTGCAAGAAGAATCTACAGAGCATACAACTCGTATGACGCGAGATTGTTGGAAAGGATTAGCAGGGGCAGCAGTGGCTTTTGTGGCACAGCTGTATTTTAAATCTTTGCCCATAGGAGCGTTAGCAGGATTGGCAGTATTCTTTGCTACAGGCCTCATCAAATGGTCAAAAATGGATGAAGATGTGGATGGTGGTATTCGCATGATGGGGACCATAGCATTTGTCATGTTAATTGCCGCAGGCTATGCGAATGTACTACGAGAAACGAACTCTGTGGAACAGTTAGTAAATGCTACAGTGTCTATTATTGATTCTAAGTTAATAGGGGCTATCGTGATGCTTATTGTGGGATTGTTAATTACTATGGGAATAGGTACTTCCTTTGGTACCATTCCAGTGATTGCATCCATATATATTCCTATGGGTTTGCATTTAGGCTTTTCAGTACCGGCTATCATCTTATTAATCGGTATTGCAGCAGCCTTAGGAGATGCGGGATCACCTGCATCGGATTCTACATTAGGGCCTACATCAGGACTCAATGCAGATGGACAACACAATCATATATGGGATACTTGTGTGCCCACATTTATATTCTATGACATTACCTTACTTGTGGGTGGTGTCGTAGGGGCATTGCTGTTATAAAGTAAAAAGACTGTCTATATAACAAAAGAACCGCACTGTTGTGCGGTTCTAACTGTGGTGGAACACCAGGGGTTCGAACCCTGGACCCTCTGATTAAGAGTCAGATGCTCTGCCAACTGAGCTAGTGTTCCATGCAAGATGGTAAATTATGGTTTTATTATAGTCCTATCATTAAATTTTGTAAATGAAAAATTTATAAATAACATAGGAAACTACTTGCTATTTAAGATGTTCTATGTAATAATATAGAGGTCAGGAAAAACCTGGCTTTTTTAGATTGCATTTGACATAGGCTTCCACTTGTGGTAGTCTATATTAGTATGTTTATGAAGTAATAGCCGTCTAGGCACTTTAAAGAGAGGTGTAAACTGATGCGTAACGCAGTAACAATGGCTTGTACTGAATGCAAGCAACGTAACTATCAGACAAACAAAAACAAAAAAAATAACCCAGATCGTATTGAAATGAATAAATTCTGTAAATTCTGTGGTAAACACACGTTACACCGTGAAACAAAATAATTGTTAATTATTTGTTGACGTGAGGATGTGATATCATGGCAGGAACTAATTCAAAAGCTCAAGCACAACAAAATGGTAACGGTAAATTCGTTCGTGAAGTGCGATCTGAGCTCAAGAAAGTAGTCTGGCCTACAAAAAAAGAGCTTGTGAACTATACGATTGCCGTATTTATAGCAGTAATTTTAATTTCTGTTATTATTGGTATCGTTGACACAGTATTTGCAGAACTTTTTAAGTTGTTAAAGAGTGCTGTAAAGTAGGAGGCTTTTTTAATGGGAACAGATAAAAAGTGGTATGTCTTACATACTTACTCAGGCTACGAAAATAAAGTTAAAACCACTTTGGAGTTGAAAGTTCAAGCTATGGGAATGGAAGATGTGATTTCACGCATCTTAATTCCAATGGAAGATGAAATCGACGAAAAAGATGGCGTAAAAAAAGTAGTAAAACGCAAAGTCTTTCCAGGCTATGTGCTGGTAGAAATGGAAGTAAATGACGAATCTTGGTATGTGGTGCGTAATACACCAGGTGTTACAGGATTTGTTGGTTCTGTAACAAAACCAGTGCCACTATCTGATTCTGAAGTAGCCTATATCTTGAAGTCTCAAGGTTTGGATCAAGAACCAGTACAAACTCTTGATGTTGAAGTAGGAGAAACTGTCCGAATTACATCCGGTGCCTTTGAAGATAGAACAGGCGTTATTACTGAAATCAATCACGATCATGCAAAACTACGTTTAAATGTAGAGATGTTTAATCGTGAAACCCCAGTAGAGGTAGAATATTCTCAAGTTGAGAAAATTCTTTAATATATTATATAACTCTAACCTTTTTAGGCGGCCGGGAGGTTGCCAGTGGGAGGGGCAATTTCGCTCCGTTACCACCACATTTTGACGCAAGGAGGTGTAATCACCATGGCTAAAAAAGTTAGTAAAGTTGTGAAATTACAGTGCGAGGCTGGTAAAGCGAGTCCAGCGCCACCGATTGGTCCAGCTTTGGGTCAAGCAGGTGTTAACATCATGGGCTTCGTTAAAGAATTTAACGAAAGAACAGCTCAACAAGCTGGTCTTATCATCCCAGTTGTTATTACTGTATACGAAGATAGAAGCTTCACTTTCATCACAAAAACTCCACCAGCTGCAGTTTTATTGAAAAAAGCAGCAGGTATCCCAAAAGGATCTGGAGTACCTAACCGTGATAAAGTAGCTAAAGTTGGTCGCGATAAAGTTCGTGAAATCGCTGAACTTAAAATGCCTGACTTAAATGCTAACACTGTTGAGCAAGCTATGCGTATGGTAGAAGGTACTGCACGCAGCATGGGCATTGAAATCGTTGATTAATTAGCGTACGGTATGTGACTCACATATCGGTGGGAGGGACATCCCGTTACACCACATAAGGAGGAATAAAAATGGCAAAAGTAGGTAAGAAATATGCTGAAGCAGTAAAACTTATCGAAGCAGATAAATTCTACGAACCAGTAGAAGGTATTGAATTAGTTAAGAAAACTGCCACTGCAAAATTCGACGAAACAATCGAAATCGCTTTCAATTTGAACGTCGATCCTAAATACGCTGATCAACAAGTTCGTGGTGCCGTTGTATTACCACATGGTACAGGTAAAACTCAACGCGTACTCGTATTTGCGAAAGGCGACAAAATTAAAGAAGCTGAGGATGCTGGCGCAGATATCGTTGGTTCCGAAGAATTAGTAGCAAAAGTACAAGGTGGTTTCAGCGACTTCGACGTTGTTGTAGCTACTCCTGACATGATGGGCCAAGTTGGTCGTTTAGGTAAAATTTTAGGTCCTAAAGGCTTAATGCCAAACCCTAAAGTTGGTACTGTAACACCTGACGTAGCTCGTGCTGTTAGCGAAATTAAAGCAGGTAAAATCGAATACCGTACAGACAAAGCTGGTATCATTGCTTGTCCTATCGGTAAAGCATCTTTTGATGATGCGAAATTACTTGACAATTTCCGTACAATCGTTGATACTATTGTTAAAGCTAAACCTGCAGCAGCTAAAGGTCAATACATTAAAACTGTGACACTTAGCTCCACTATGGGTCCTGGCGTTCCTATGAACGTGTTTAAATTAACAAGCACTAGCAAGGAACAATAATTATATATGTTCTCTTAGCTGTAGACGGCTGGCATCATTTGATTTAATGAGGAAACTCGCCCGCTGAGGCTGAATCCAATCTATTATGGAATGGTTCTCGACCTCAACGTCTTCGTTGAGGTCGTTTTTACGCTAAGATAGTACATAGAAAATCACCAAAAATCTACAAGGAGGTATTCTAATGGCTGTCACTCAACAAAAACAAGCAGTTGTAGCTCAAATGAAAGAAACTCTTTCTGAAGCGAAAGGTGCTGTATTAGTTGGTTATAGCGGTTTGACTGTTGCTCAAGTAACAGATCTTCGTCGTAAATTCTTGGCTGAAGGTGTAGAATACAAAGTAATCAAAAATACTTTGACTCGCATCGCTGCTAACGAATTAGGTTACGAAGCTTTCTCTGAGCATTTAGAAGGTCCTACTGCATTAGCAACTTCTAGCACAGACGCTGTAGCTCCAGCTCGTATTCTTGAAAACTTCATTAAAGACACAAAAACTGAAGCTTTAACTGTTAAAGCTGGTATTGTGGAAGGTGAAGTTCTTGACGCTGCAAAAGTACAAGAAATTGCAAACTTGCCGAACCGCGAAGGTATGCTTTCCATGCTTCTTTCCGTGCTTCAAGCTCCAGTTCGCAATGTAGCTTACGCAGTAAAAGCTGTTGCGGAAGCAAAAGACGAAACTGTTGCATAATAGCAACACAATTAACTAAGAAAACATATATCAAAAATGGAGGATATCAATCATGGCATTGAACATCGAAAACATCGTTGCTGAATTAGAAACTGCAACTATTTTAGAACTTAATGATCTTGTAAAAGCAATCGAAGACAAATTCGGCGTAACTGCTGCTGCTCCTGTAGCTGTAGCTGCTGCTGGTGCTGCTGCTGGCGGTGCTGACGCTAAATCCGAATTCGACGTAATTCTTAAAGACGCTGGTGCTTCCAAAATCAACGTAATCAAAGTTGTACGTGAAGCTACTGGTTTAGGCTTGAAAGAAGCTAAAGCTATCGTTGACGGCGCTCCTGCTGCTGTTAAAGAAGGCGTAGCTGCTGCTGACGCTGAAGCTTTAAAAGCTAAATTAGAAGAAGCTGGCGCAACAATCGAATTGAAATAATTGGTTCGCTAGTTATAAGCCCCTTGAACATTCGTGTTCGAGGGGTTTTTATGCTATAATACACTTGTTAGATATAATTCCAAGTTGTAGAAAATTATAGGGAGGGAATTAAATGGTAATATTATTAAATATCATTTGGTTTATTGTTGCGTTTATATTTAATGGGGTTTTACTAGATCAATTTTATCAAGGTGTATATCGCGTTACTCACTTTTCTGAATATTTGGCACTAGATATTTTTTCATCTATGATGATGTTAATTCCAGCGAATATTGCTCATAGAAAAGGTAGATCGTTTAGTTTATTTGCTATTTACGGAATATTGTTATGGATAGTTGCTATTATACATTCTATTATGATGTCTTCTGATAAGGTTAAGGCAGATCCAGACAAATATAAGTCCTGCCCATATTGTGGAGAAACAGTACTTAAAGTTGCTACAAAATGTAAACATTGTCATGAACAAATTTAGATTGTAAATAAAAAGCATAGAGAACTAGTAGCAAGTTTAAAGGTAGCTTATATAACAAAAATGATGAATGACGGGCAAATTAGCCCGTCTTTTTATATTAAAACTCTTCGATATATGGTATACTTAATAAAAATGATATAATCACAGAATCTATTGTGAAGACTGTAGGATACAAGCGCTATTGCATGGACGTACTGTACTCTTGATAGGTATTTTATATATAATGCTAATAATGTTAATTAAGTAGAGGTATATTATGAAAATTATTATATCCCCTAGTAAAACAAAAGATATAAAAGGCACTCCTAGTGGACCTATGTTTGCATCACATATGACAGAACAAATTGTGAAACACATGCAAGGTGCATCAAAAGAAGGTCTAGGGAAGGCTTTAAAAATAAAAGATACAGTCTTAGATGAAGTATATGATTTTTATCAAAATTATGACAAAGAAGTAGAAGGGATGGCAGCGCTCAGTTATGATGGGTTGTCATTTAAAAATTTTGACTATGATGGACTTTCAGAGGAAGGAAAAACATTCGCCAATACCCATGTATGGATAGGGTCTGCCTTGTATGGATTAGTGGCGCCTAATAGTGGTATTAAAGGGTATCGGCTGGATTTAATTGATCCTGTATTGAAAGAGGAAAAAACGAACCTTTATATGTGGTGGCAACCCTTGATTGATGCTGCTGTGGCTAAGGAAGATTGGATTCTAAATTTGGCCTCGAAGGAGTATTCTAAATGGATTAACCATTCGAAGATGGTGACCGTAGAGTTTTTGGAACATCGTAATGGTGTGTGGAAGCAGCTAAGTACGTCATCAAAACAGATGCGTGGTTCTTTGGCAAATTATATATGCGAAAACCAAGTTAGAGAACTTTCAGAGTTACCAAAGGAATTAAAAGGATTTGTGCTAGATCCTTTGCCAGAAGATATGGATACATCTTTTACCATTGCTTATCGTAAGCAAGTTTAAATGGGTATGGAGTGTCCTAGGGTTTTAGGGTACATGTTGTACATAAAAAATAGACATTTTTAGGTGAGATGTGACAATAGAGGAATTATGACAGTAGATAGTATTTTACAAAAAGACCTTGTCGGCGACGAGTGGTTAACAGAGGAGGAATTACGATTCCTCATGACCATTACCGATGAGGGAGAATTACAAAAAATATATAAAAAAGCCTACGAGGTGAAAGCTGCTTATGTAGATAAGGTAGCCTATTATCGTGGGCTGATTGAGTTTTCCAATCGTTGTATTAAAAACTGTTTATATTGTGGTATTCGCCATGAAAATAGTAAAACAGAACGCTTCGATATGTCCCGTGATGATGTATTGAAGATGGCACAATGGGCCTATGACCATGAATACGGGTCCTTGACATTGCAGTCTGGCGAGCGCACAGATGATGCCTTTGTAGATTATGTGGTGGATTTAATTCGAGATATTAAAAAGTTAAGCAACAATGAGTTAGGTATCACTATGTGCGTCGGTGAGCAGTCGGAAGAAGCCTATCGCCGAATGCGTGAGGCTGGTGCAGACCGCTACCTTCTTCGTATTGAAACAACGAACAAAGACTTATTTGAGATGATCCATCCAAAGGATGCCTTACACTCCTTTGAGACACGTGTGAATTGCTTACAGTCTTTGCGCAAGGTAGGATTTCAAGTAGGTACAGGGGTTATGATTGGTTTACCAGGACAAACACTAGATGATCTTGTCAACGACATTTTATTCTATCGTGATATGGATATCGATATGATTGGTATGGGACCGTATGTGGTACACCATGATACTCCTTTAGGGCAACGTGCTTTGGAGCTAGGCATAGATTCACAAGAGGGTAAATTAGAACGAGTGCAGTTAGGTTTGAAAATGATTGCTCTTACAAGATTATTTTTGAAAGATGTCAATATTGCGGCTACCACAGCGTTACAAGCTTTAGATAAACTAGGTCGTGAAAAAGGATTGGCGGCTGGAGCGAATATCTTAATGCCTATCATTACAGTACCAGAACATCGTGCGAAGTATTTATTATATGATAATAAGCCATGTGTGGATGATAATGCAGACCAATGTAAAGAGTGTTTAACTCGTCGCGTTATGTCTATTGGTGATCGTGTAGGTTGGAAACAGCAAGGCAATTCACAACATTATAAAAAACGAATTCGATAATTTTATGTGAGGTGACTGATGAATTTATTAAATGAAATATTACGACATAATCGAGAATTTCTAGATAGTACGACCAAAGAACATGGGGATGAGCCACCAACAGTAAGTAAGGTGCCAACTCGTGAAATTGCGATTTTGACGTGTATGGATACGAGATTAGTGAACTTTATGGAGAAAGCTCTCGGCATTGAACGGGGCCATGCAAAGGTGATTAAATCGGCGGGCAACTCCATTTCAGGTATGTTTGATAGCGTGGTACGTAGTTTGTTAGTTTGCATCTATGAGCTAGGAGTATCTGAAATTTTTGTGATCGGTCATTATGAGTGCGGTATGGCGAAAACTACTTCTGAAAGTTTGACTACAGCTATGTTATCGCGTGGTGTAGCACCTGAGGCAATTCAAATGGTGCATCATGAATTAGAGCATTGGGCTGATGGATTTTCTCACCCAGTAGATAATGTACAAGAAACGGTGAGCATGCTTCGGATGAATCCGTTGATTCCCAAAGATGTGGCAGTTCATGGACTAATGATGCATCCAAACTCTGGAGAAGTAGAAGTTGTAGAAGTTGGCTATGAACTTTAAAAAAGAATTGACAAATTGAATCTATCTATGGTATTCTTAGTAGGTATCATGGAGGATTACTCAAGAGGCTGAAGAGGACGGTTTGCTAAATCGTTAGGTCGGGTTACCGGCGCTAGGGTTCGAATCCCTAATCCTCCGCCACAGGACAAGAGCACATATGTTATACATGTGTGCTTTTTGTTTTTTATTTTATCAAAAATCGTCAAATAAACGTCAAAAAGTTATATCTAACATGCTTGTTAGTTATGATTAAATTTGATTTAATAAAAATACTATAAAAAGTGTTATAAAAAATAGTTTATGAGATAATAACTATCTGTCATTTCACAAATGTTCTGGACTCTTGTATACTACAGACATGCAATAAGAGTACACTTAACAGGAAGAGTAGAGTGTTATCACAAGGAAGGAAGTAACTAATATGAGTTTAGTAACAGCATGGATAGAAAACTTAAAAAAACATCGTTTAGAAGCATGTGAAGCAAGTCAATGTAAAGATAATAGCATTAAAGGCTGGCCACATCCTTGGACTTCTGAATTACAAGATGAAGAAGTTGTAGAAGTGTTTGTAGCAGAATGCTGCAGCCATTAATTTAGCGTACTTTCCCTTTATATAGAGGACTCCAACAAGAAGCACAAAAAACCACGGTGAAGGAAGACACCGTGGTTTTTTGTTGCTTATGTTAGAAACTGAGTATCCTTTAGTTAAAAGGTTTAAATCAGAAGTCTTATTTGATGATTACCTGTCGTGTATATGTGAGATGTAACCCTTACTCTTCAGATATATTTGTGGTATAGGGCAATTCTACCATACGAACATCTTGCAATTGCCAAGTTAAGTTACCACCAGTTAGATTCGTCAAATCAGCTTCTAAGGAGGCCACAGCTTCTGGTTCTACATAGATTTCAATAGATACTAGATCTGTAAACGATGCTGTATAGTGAAGCGCTAGAGTTTGTAGTTGGCGCTCTATGGCTCCAAAGTTAGAATAATCTATGGAGATACTCACAATTTGGCGAGGTGCAATAAGTAGTTTAGCCCCTTCTTGGACAGCCTTAGCTGCACTATGAGAGTACGCACGAATGAGTCCTCCTGCACCTAACTTAATACCTCCGAAATAACGAGTAACTACGACAGCTACGTTTGTAATGCCTGTTTTTTTTAATACTTCTAGCATCGGTTTTCCTGCCGTCCCTGAGGGCTCTCCATTGTCAGAGGAACGCTGTTGTTCTTGGCGAGGGCCGATAGCATAGGCGGTGCAGTTGTGAGTAGCATCCCAAAATTCTTTGGATATACGTTGGATAAATATTTGTGCTTCTGCTTCAGTAGTAACAGGAGCGATAGTAGAAATGAAACGTGACTTTTCTATGATATATTCAGTTCTAAATTCATTAGCTATGGTGATATAAGATTGAGGGATGTCTGACATAGGAACTCCTGTATATGAATAATAAATATTAGTTTACAATCCTTATATATCTATAGTATAACATAAGTTAGTGGAACACTGTTGCTATACGAAATATAGAGTGTTAGATCTGTATAATCGGACAGCGTAATATGGACAGGATACAATAGTTTGTGTAAACACGGTGGGTTAGACAATCGATAGCTATTAAATCGGTGTAAGCCATATACTGCAAGATTTGTATAAGGTATATACAGTTAGATTTGTATAGTCCATGTACTATGAAATAGGTTGGATATATGTTAATATATTTATATTGAGAAATTTAAATATCTTTCATATAGAATCATATATCATTAGGAGGAATCATGCGTAAAGAAGAATTTTCTATTATCGGCATGCACTGTGCAGCTTGTGTAGGGCGTGTAGAAAAAGTGGTCAGTAAGTTAGAAGGTGTGGCTGATGTAAAAGTCAACTTGCTCACCAATAAAGGAACGGTAGCGTATACAGATGATAGCACGATTGGTGCTACAGAAGTCATCGCTGCCATTGAAAAAATTGGATTTGAAGCACATATTGCTACTGATGCGGATATGAAGGTAGAAAAACCATCTCATAAAGGGCAATATATCCGCTTAGGCGTGGCAGCTCTCATGGCTATTCCGATGATGGTATCCATGATGGGGCACTATTTATGGCATTGGCCGATGTTATCTCATGAAATCGAATTAGTCTTAGCGACGATTGCTCAGTTTGGAGCGGGCTGGATTTTTTACACTAGCGCATTTGCAGCCATTCGCAGTGGTACACTTACCATGGATGTGCTAGTCGCATTGGGAACTTCCGTAGCCTATGGATTTAGCATTTACCAAATGGCAGTGGGGAATCACGATGTATATTTTGAAACTTCGGCATGGTTAATTACTTTTATATTATTGGGCAAACTATTAGAAGATATTGCTAAGGGTCGTACGTCTGAGGCCATTCAAAAATTAGTGGCATTACAACCTAGCGTGGCCCATGTGGAACGCAATGGGGAGTGGATGGACATTCCTACGAAGGAGATTGTCCTAGGTGACAAGATCCAAGTGCGGGCCGGCGAAAAAGTGCCAGTAGATGGAATTATTTTAGAAGGTCATTCCACAGTGGATGAGGCTATGTTGACAGGTGAAAGCGTACCTGTAGAAAAAGGTCAGTCTAGTCAAGTTATAGGCGCTACAGTTAACATGTCGGGCACATTTATTATGAAAGCCACTGCTATTGGGGAGGAAACTATGTTATCCCAAATCATCAAAGTAGTGGAACAAGCGCAAGCATCTAAAGCGAGCATTCAGCGTATCGCGGATGTGGTAGCATCCTATTTTGTGCCGGTAGTCATCGGTATTGCTATTCTTACCATGATTATTTGGTATTTTGCATTAGGATCTACGGTAGGAGAAGCTTTATTATATGGCACAGCTGTGCTTGTAATTGCCTGCCCGTGCGCCTTGGGCTTGGCGACACCCACATCCATCATGGTAGGTTCAGGCCTTGGGGCAGAACATGGTGTGCTTATTAAAAGCGCAGAATTTTTAGAAAAAGCAGGTCATATCAATGCGATCATTATGGATAAAACTGGGACTTTAACAGAAGGAAAGCTATCTGTTACGAAAGTGATATATACAGCAGGTGATGAAATGTATAACTTAGCTTTCACAGTGAATCTTGAAAAAGGTTCTACTCACCCTATTGCACAAGCCATTGCTAAATACGGTGCTAGCAAAGGCGTGCCACAAATGATCGTGAAAGACTTCCAAGATATTCCAGGAAAAGGATTGGAAGGACGTATAGCGGATAAATTGATTCGGGTTGGTCATACTCGCTGGATGCAAGAACTAGGTATTGATATCACGCCATGGCAAGCGGAGATCCACAGTCTGGAAGAACAAGGCAATTCTGTATCCGTCTTGTTAGTAGACGGCACAGTACACGGTATTTGGGCTGTAGCAGATACATTGCGTCCAGAAACTCCTGAGGTTGTAAAGGCTTTACAAGAGCAAGGCATCGATGTGTGGATGGTCACAGGAGACAATGCGCGTACAGCGAACTATATAGCTGCCCAAGCAGGAATTACTCACGTAGTAGCGGAAGTGCTGCCACAAGATAAAGCAAATACCATCGCCACATTACAAAGTCAAGGAAAATCCGTTGGCATGGTGGGAGATGGTATCAATGATGCGCCAGCTTTAGCGCTAGCAGATATTGGATTTGGTATCGGTCATGGTACGGACGTAGCCATTGAGGCGGCAGATATCGTATTAGTGCGAAATGATTTGCGCACCTTAGTACAAGCCGTGACGATTAGTCGTAAAACGATGACAAATATTAAACAAAATTTATTCTGGGCATTGATCTTTAACTGCATTGGTATTCCATTGGCAGCCATAGGGTATTTGAGCCCTATCATTGCCGGAACCGCCATGGCATTTAGCTCTGTTACTGTGGTAAGTAATGCATTGCGGTTAAAACGTGCAAAAGTGTAATCATCGGCCTATATGATGATCCGGAGAAGTTCATAACTTTATTGTAATATCTATGTAATAGGGCTTACATGAACATTCACCGTATGCCATACAATAGAAAAGGACTATAACAAATACGAACTAGGTACGATTTGCTATAGTCCTTTTTGTGGATGTTATACAAAATGCTGGAATCATGTATATAAGAGTGGTCAGTAATAGTTTTAACACAAAAATAGAACCCCAACTCAAGGGAAGAAGAGTTGGGGTTTTGTTTCGGACATCGTCCTATCTATTTCACTCAAAGGTTGGGGTATATTCTAATAGTATGGGCGTACGTATTTGAATCAACCTTTTTTGTGCTTACATTTACCAGCCGTGTTGCCGCTCATAATGCGGTTGAACATAGCATGGATTTCCTCGGAAGATTGACCTTCTTCACGAGCTGCTTCAATATGACGCATTGCCATATCGTAGCGTGCTAATTTTTCTGGATCGTTCGCGTAAAATTCACGACCTTTGTGTCCACATGCCATAGGGATAGCCTCCTTTTACAATATAGTTTATACTTATTAACTTGCTCATTGAGAACTCCTGTACATCTAGTACCTGTCCTCTGTTATTATAATAAAGTATATGGTTGTGGTAGAGTCAACAAATAAAAAGAATTATTTTTAAAATTTTTCATATCTATCATCAACCATTGATAGCATAAGGTTTATAGAACTTAAAAGGTTCTGGACTAGACTTTTTTATGAGAGTTAATTTAATAATAGATGAAAATATATGAATGAAACTCAATATATTAAAAAGCCCATAGTTATGCTATAGTATAGGTGTAGTTAAAACTATATACCCATAGTTTAGTTTTGGCAAAATACTTATGTATTACAGGAAATGAAATAAAAGAAGTATTATAAAGATTACAGATAATACAGAGATTGCAAATATTGTAAATGTATTATAAGCAATACAAGTATTAAGAGGATTAAAGGCGTTACATGTATTAAATCTGTTAGAAGACCTAAATGCCTCTTGGAAATACAGTAGAAAGGATAGTATCTATGCGAAATATTTATATGACGATTGGAGATGTGTCGAAAATTTATGGCATATCAAAACAAACGATCTTATACTATGAAAAATTAGGACTATTTCTGCCAGCAAAAATTGAAGATAATGGATACCGCTATTACACATTAGAAGAGTGCTATCGATTAGAGATTATTTTGACCCTAAAAAAACTAAATCTATCCTTGAAAGATATTCAAGATTATGTGGAACATCGAGGTTCACATATGTTGAAAACTTTATTAGAAGATGCACGCTATGGCTTTGATCGAGAGATTAATGATTTATATACAAATAAAATGAATTTAGAGAGAACCTTATTTAACTTAGAACGATATTTAAAAATACCTAAAAATCGATTGTTCTTTGGTATGAAAGAAGAATCTTTCTATGCACTAACTCCTTATGATGCAACAGAAAAAGGAAAGAAAAAGTTGTTTACTTTATTAGAACATCAAGCTAGGCTTATAGAGGAAGTGCCTTTTAAAGCTATTCAAATTGGTATGGCTATCGATGGAGAAGACTATGAACAGGGAGATATCATCAAGTACAGCCATTATTGTACAGATGTAGGGTTTGATTATGAAGGAGACATGGAGATTGTTACTCGTCCTAGAGGGATGTATCTAGAAATGTTTTATACGGGTCTTTATGAAGAACAGGCTCAGTGGATGTACGATAAAGTAAGTAATTATTTATCTTATGAGGGATTACAAATTGCAGGTTCTGTATATATAGAACCAGTACGGAATTATTGGACAGAGACAAAACGTGAAGACTATTTATCTAAAATTACAGTACCTGTTGAGGAATAGGTGAAACATGTATGCTGGAAAATTGGAAACAGAATATAAAAAATGAGTTACCATAAGACGCGATGCAATACAAAATATAAGATGTTGTGGTATAGATTATTTTGTGTGTAAAGGCAATTCACTTTACAACTATTGACAAGTTAGGTAAATATTGGTAATATAGGGTGTAAATATTTTTTGCTTGACAGATAATGCTTTCAAAACGCTTAGAAGGAGGAACCATGGAAGAACGAATGACAATTAGTTTGTTGTTAGATTTTTATGGATCCTTGCTGACGGAGCGACAACGAGAGTGTTATGCCTTACATCATGAAGATGATATGTCGCTAGGTGAAATTGCAGAAGAAATGCATATCTCTAGGCAAGCTGTTCATGATAATATTGAACGAGCAAAAGCTAGTATGGAGGGGTATGAACAAAAGTTACACCTCATTGAACAATATTTACTACGGCGAAAGATTGTGAAACAGATTAGAGAAGAGCTGGTATCTGCTGCCATTACATCTGAATCGATTCAATCATTATTAACACAATTGGAGGGCTAGTATGGCTTTTGAAAATTTAACACATAAATTACAAGAAGCCTTTGCATCCTTAAAAGGAAAAGGTAAAATTTCTGAAGAAGATGTTAACCTAGCGTTACGACAAGTTCGGTTTGCTTTGTTAGAAGCTGACGTAAACTTTGGAGTAGCGAAAGATTTCATTGCCCGTATCAAGGATAAAGCCTTGGGTGAGGAAGTGTTTGGTTCCTTGAACCCAGCACAAACGGTCATTAAAATTGTGAATGACGAATTAACCGAGTTATTAGGTGGCACTGAAAGTCGTATTATGATTTCTCCGAAACCTCCCACAATCATTATGTTGGTAGGTTTACAAGGGGCAGGTAAAACGACTACGGCTGGTAAGTTGTCTGTACATCTTCGTAAACAAGGTAAGAATCCAATGCTAGTAGCAGCCGATGTGTATCGTCCAGCAGCGATTAAGCAATTGCAAGTAGTGGGAGCTCAAATCGATGTTCCTGTATTTGCGAATGAAACGCCAGGTGCGAATCCTGTGGAGATTGCTAAAGCGGGTATTGAAGAGGCAAAACGCTTATTCAAAGACATTGTTATCATCGATACAGCAGGTCGCTTAGCCATTGATGAAACCTTGATGGATGAACTAGCTAATATCAAGGGTGAAGTAAAACCGCATGAAATCTTGCTAGTGGTGGATGCCATGATTGGGCAAGATGCAGTAGGCACAGCCGAAGCATTTAATAATTACCTAGGCCTTGATGGTGTCATTCTAACAAAAATGGATGGCGATGCCCGTGGTGGTGCAGCACTTTCTATTAAAGCTGTCACAGGTACGCCAATTAAGTTTACCGGTACTAGCGAAAAAATGGATGGTTTAGAAGTATTCCATCCAGATCGTATGGCATCTCGTATTCTTGATTTAGGCGATTTCAAAACGTTGATTGAAAATGTGCAAAGTTCTATCGATGAAGAAGAAGCGAAAAAAATGGCAGAGAAAATGGCCAAAAATAGCTTTACTTTAGATGATTTCTTAGCGCAAATGAACCAAATACGCAAATTGGGGCCCTTGCAAAATATCTTAGGCATGTTACCAGGTATGGGGAAATTGAAGGACCAATTAGCAGGTTTTGATTTAGATAATAAAGAAGTGCGTCAAATTGAAGCTATCATCAAATCTATGACGATGGCAGAACGTACGAATCCTAATATATTGAATGGATCTCGGCGCAAACGTATTGCGGCAGGATCTGGCACTACAGTGCAGCGAGTAAATCAACTGATTAAACAGTTCGAGGATGCTCGTAAGTTTATGAAGCAGATGCAGTCTATGAGCAAAGGTAAGAAGGGGATGTTCCCTAAATTACCGTTCATGGGATAATATTCTATTTAAGGAGGTGAAAGAAGAATGTTAAAAATCCGTTTAACTCGTTTAGGTGCTAAAAAAGCTCCTTTCTATCGTATCGTTGTTGCTGACTCCCGCGCTCCACGCGAAGGTCGTCCAGTTGATACAGTAGGTCAATACGATGCTACTAAAAACCCAGCAATCGTTAATATTGACGAAGAGAAAGCATTAGAATGGTTGGGTAAAGGTGCACAACCTACTGATACTGTTCGCTCCTTGTTCAAAAAACATGGTGTTATGCAAAAATTTGCTGACGCTAAAAAATAATTAATAGAGAGGCGTACTGTGATGCAAGAATTAATTACATTAATTGTTCAATCATTAGTTAAGCAACCTGAAGCCGTTTCTGTTACTATGGAAGTTCGCGCTCAAGTGGAAGTCTATGAAATCCGTGTCGCTCCTGATGATATGGGTAAAGTAATTGGAAAGCAAGGTAAGATTGCGAAAGCGATTCGCGCTGTGGCTAAAGCAGCGGCTATTAAAGAGAACAAGAAGATATCCGTTGATATTGTCTAAAAGGGTGGTAACATGGAAGAAATGACATTACGCGTACCCGTGGCAATTAAGTCTAAGGTTACGGACACTTTAAAAAACAAAATTATTGCTGATTTACAACAACAAATGGATATGGTAGATCAAGATTTACAACAAATCGAATTCCAAGCTAAACGTTTGTTAAGTGAACAAGCAAAAATTGATGCACAAGGTTTAATCCAATTGCGTCAACAAATCGAGGAAGAAAAGCAACAACGCGTAGCTTTCAAAACTCAAGTAGCAGAGCGTTTGAAAGAAGCAGAAAAGCTTGAAATTGGTTCTGAAATTGCCCAAGGTCAAATGGAGCAAACTATTACTGTGAAAATCGGTGATAATTTAGATGCTCTTATGGGATCTGAAATTTTGCTAGAAGATGGCAAAGTTGTGGCATTCCGTCAATAATGGATACACAAGAACTGATTACCATCGGTGTGATCGTCGCTCCGCACGGTGTGCGGGGCGATGTTCGTATATTACCGAGAACAGATTTTCCTGAGCGGTTTATGAAAATGGATGAATGCTACATCAATGGTCAACTATACCATATTACATCTGCAAAATTTCATAAACAGTTTATCTTGGCTACCTTTAAAGAGTTACCTGATCGCACAGCTGTGGAGCGTTTAGGTAAGCAAGAAATTAAAGTGCCAAGAAAAGATTTGGTGGAATTGCCAGAAGATAGATATTATATCTTTGAAATCGAAGGCCTTGCCGTAGAAGATACAGAAGGTAATGATTTAGGCATTGTAAAAGAAGTACTACAACCTGGTGCAAACGATGTGTACGTAGTCGCTAAAGAGGGGGAGCCAGATTTATTATTACCAGCTTTGAAAACAGTGGTATTAACCATTGATATTGAAGGTGGTAAGATGATCGTAGATCCTCCAGAATGGTTGTAATAGAAAAGTCCCTTGTACTGAGTGCAATGATGCATTCAGTACAGGGGACTTTTTGTGGTTTTATACATATATGGGACTGGTGGTGAAATCATAATGACTACCTCGATAATTAGGATTATCTACAGTCATTCGCCATAGTTTACTAGCTAGTTGATCTTGCTCACACAGTACTTTAGTAGTACCTGTTGCACTTTGGCAAAAAGGAGCCCATTTTTGGACGACTGGAATGGAGGAACGTTTTTCTTTTAAGTATTGACGGCCTCTGTCGTTGAAAGCGAGCAGCCGTCCATAGGTAGGTCCTTGTTGATGGCACTCTTGGAACATCTTTTTGGTGCGGCGGAAGAGGCTGTAGGTAGCGATGCGATCGAGACGAGCATAGGTGTAGCGTTTTGATTTTAAACTTTCACGGGCTTGCTCCCAAGAGGCGAGGGCACTCGCAGTGAGCCATGCCTCCTCTAAACCGTCGCTCATATCCTGTAGAGTTTGCAAATCTTCTTTGCTTGATACACGGCTAGCGAAATGAATCATGTCATAATAGCGCTCTAAGTTAGTGTAATAGTTGGATTCTACAATGTCCATAGCGAGAGGTGCTACCATAGGGGGCAAGTAGTGATGCCACTTGAAAGTGTCTTCTTCTAAAGAAGAGGTATCGATACCTAATTCATCTAATGAGATAGATGAATCAATTCCTAATGAGGCATAAGGTGGGTAGGCAGTATCCAATACTTGCTGCTTGTCCTGAGAACGGAATAGACTAGAAGAGGTTTGCTTAGAGGAATAAATAGCGTTTCGTAAGGCTGTGCCAGATGGAAACGAATCATCTAAGGTTGGATTGTGATGGGAACTAGTCCGTTTCACGGGAATGATGTCTAACTCGATGTGATAGCGATGTAAGGCGCGTATGTATTCAATACCTAGGATAGTATTAGGGTCAGAGTCTAATATAGACATATCGTTTGAGGTTTCTAATCCATTGATTTCTAAGTGAAGTCCTTGCACTGCTTTACGAAGAGCTGTGCCATAAGAGTACCCTTGCCCTAAAAGAGTACCCAACGATTTTTGCGTGCTAGGATGATCGAGAGCTTTGGCGATGGATACAAGTTCCTCTACTTGTGTATGGTTGGCACCAAATGAGATAGCGTCACACCCTAGGGCATGTAATAATCTGACACCACTGGATGCAAAATATTCTGCAGAACTAACGGCGAACATAGAAGGTAGTTCAAAGACGATATCAGCACCGCCCATAACAGCCCATTGGGCGCGGTGAAATTTAGAAAATATGGCAGGTGTCCCCCGTTGCACAAAGTCGCCACTCATCACAACGAGTAAAGTTGCTTCTGGATACTTTTGTCGTAAACCTTCTAGTTGGTGTGCATGTCCTTTATGAAAGGGATTATATTCTGCAATAATTCCGATGGTATTCATGGTTTAGTACCTCCTCTTATGTATAGTATAACAGACTATCTATTTGATTGATATGCGCAATAGTTATATGCGATAGAAGTGCTATGCATGGAAGAAGTCGTAAAAAAGGGTAGAAAAAAACGTGAATTTAATGTTATAATTGGGTGTAGAAAATGTGTCTATTAGAGGTAATTATATGAAACAATATATCATAGCCCTTGGTTTAGGGATGGTGTTGTTCTTGGGTGGCTGTGGTAGTCAACAAGCCATCGATACCTATAGTTTTGGTCAGAAAGTTATCAATGTAGGTCAATCTGAAGTGATTGTGGATTCTCCTTTTGACTTCGGTCAGTTGGATAGAATTACAGCTAATGAAAAGGGACAACCTTTGACCATCTATGCAGGACTAGATAAAAATTATGGTGTCTATGTAAGTGCTACACAGGCTTCTACAGGAGCACCATTGCCAACGCTAGAAGAGGGCGCAAAATTAGGACAACAAGCTTTGGTGAAAGAATTAGGCCAAACGGGTGCTAATATACCATGGGACCAAGAGCAAGTGCAGGTGGACGGCGTACAGGCTGTGAAATCTACGATGCTAGCAGGTGCTAATGGACAAAAAATTAGGTTTACTCAGTATACTTTCATTAATAAAGGTGTACTGTGGAATATACGCTATTCATACAGTGATAGTTCCCCACAAGGAGAAGAAATCAATCAACGTGTGAATGGGCACATTCAAGTTACTAAGAAAGAGGGATAAGACATGAACGTTTTAGTTGTAAACTGCGGTAGCTCCTCCTTGAAGTATCAATTAATTGATATGGAGCATGAAGTTGTATTGGCGAAAGGTCAATTTGAAAAAATCGGTTCCGATGATGCTATTTTCACTCATCGCCGTCCAGATGCTGACAAATTAGAACGCATCGAACCAGTAGCTGACCACAAAGTGGCGTTACAAGTCTTATTGGATATTTTAGTTGATCCAGAACATGGCGTGATTGGTTCCATGGATGAAATCGACGCTGTAGGTCATCGTGTAGTACATGGTGCTGAAAAATTTGCTGATTCCGTATTAATTACACCAGCAGTGATGGAAGCTTTGGAAGAATGCGCAAAAATCGCTCCACTTCACAATCCTCCAAATATCCAAGGTATCGAAGCATGCCAAAAAATTATGCCAAATGTACCACAAGTTGGTGTATTTGATACAGCATTCCATCAAACAATGCCAGCTGAGGCATTCTTATATGGTCTTCCATACGAAGCATACACTGATTTAGGTGTTCGCCGTTATGGTTTCCATGGTACTTCCCACAAATATGTGGCACAACGTGTAGCTGAATTGATGGGTAAACACATGTCCGATCTTCGTATCGTATCCTGTCACTTAGGTAATGGTTCTTCTGTTACTGCAATCAAAGGTGGTCGTTCCATCGATACTTCCATGGGTTTCACTCCATTGTCCGGTTTAATCATGGGTACTCGTTGTGGTGATATTGACCCAGCTATCGTACCTTACTTGATGGAAAAATGGGATATGACATACCATGAAATCGATGCTATCATGAATAAAAAATCTGGTGTATTTGGTATTTCTGGCGTTTCCAATGACTTCCGCGTTATCGAAGAAGCTGCTGAAGAAGGCAATAAACGTGCGCAATTAGCATTGGATATGTTCCATTACAAAGTACGTGCTACAATCGGTGCTTACGTGGCTGTTATGGGTGGCGTTGATGCTATCGTATTCACAGCTGGTATCGGTGAAAATGGTATTGGCAACCGTGACGCAATCTGCAATGGTTTAGAATACTTAGGTACTCGTATTGACCCTGAACGCAACAATGTTCGTGGTAAAGAAGCGGAAATCAGTGCAGAAGGTTCCAAAGTTAAAATCTTTGCAATCCCTACAAATGAAGAAATCATGATCGCTCGTGATACAAAACGTATTACAGCTCCATTAGTGATGAAAAACTGGTAATCTTTGATTACTTGTGAAAGAGTCTCCTCTATGAGGGGGCTCTTTTTTGTTGACAAATGCTTTCATCGGTTGTTATTCTAACAGTAGGATGATGATACTGTTGATGAAAGGATGAGATCATGTCTATACAATATCAAGAACAATCGAAACGATCCAAAGCTGGCATTGCATTAGTTACTGTATTTATTGTGATAGCATTGGGTGCGTTGGCATATAGTGTATGGCGCTATGTGGAGTTAGGTAGTATAGCCTTAGCGGAAATATTAATAGAAGGAATGATTCTATTTGTCCTTGTATCGCAGGCAGTGGGGACCTATACATTTAGGTTGACCGAATCGGATCTCATCATTGATGAGGTAGGCTTATTAGGAAAGAAACGAATGATCATTCCGTATGCAATGATCAACGGGGTCTACCAATTTAAACAATCCATGATGCCCCCATTGAAATTTCGCTATAAATATCGTAAATTATCGTCCACTGATGATCGCCCTGTATGGGCCTTAGCTTACTCAGTGGTAGAAGGGAAAAAGTTAAAACATGGCCGTGTGTTATTAAAAGCAGAACAAGAGTTGTTTGATGCTTTAGCGCAGCATGTACCGAATTTGATACAGGTGAAAGAAGACCAAGTTGTCTTTCATGCGTATCTAAGAGAAGATGCTTTCAAACATGGAGAAGATTTTGCGATCTATGCAGCCAATGTATATGGGCAAGGTCAAGCGGGTGCAGAGGATGTGAAAGAATAAGCTTTTCTTAGTATAGGTTAGAAAGGGAGTTTACCCTAAGCAGATTGTTATCATTAGACCTCGACTGAGGTGGAATCTGTGGGAGAAGTTGGATAAAGTTTGAACAAAATAAAAGGATTTTTCTAATCTATAGCGAATTTATAGTATAAAGAAAGATATATAAGTGCCCACGATGGGTACATAGTGATGCGTCACACTCTTTGGAGTGTGGCGTGTTGTCGTTTATAGGGCTAAAGGATGTACTTTCAAATGTTGGAGGAATTATGTTGGATTTACAATCATATCAAATGCCACGAGAAAAATTCATTGCCTTAGGAGCTGAAGCGTTAGAATTGGAAGAATTATTAGCCATTTTATTGCGTACAGGATGCAAAGGTTCCACCGTCTTAGAAGTGGCTCATGAAGTGGTGAAACGCATGGAAGGATTGGTAGGAGGCTTGAACAATGTTACGATAGATGCTTTGCGAGAAATTGATGGCATTGGGCAAGACAAGGCGGTGACTATTTGTGCGGCTATCGAACTGGGCAGACGTCTAGGACAGATGAAAGTGAAACGAGATTGGGAAGATTTTAGCACTCCGGAGGCGGCAGCTAATTACATGATGGAACGTCTTCGTCATAAAACAGAAGAACACTTTTATGTCTTATTATTGACGGTAAAAAATAAATTGATTAAGCCTGTTCTGATTTCTAAAGGAGGGTTAACTAGTAGTACGGCGGAGCAACGAGCAGTATTCCGTCAAGCTATCGATGCCAATGCGGCGGCTATTATTTTGATGCATAATCACCCATCAGGAGATCCTACCGAGAGTAGTGATGATGTACGGGTGACTAAAATTTTTGCTAGAGCTGGAGAAGTGATGGGTATCCCTGTGTTGGATCATATCATTATTGGTGATGGCATCTATGTAAGCTTATTAGAAAAAGGGATACTATAGGTGCAGATGTTCTATAAATTTGCTATAATTAAATGATTGGAACAATGAAAAGAAATCAGAGGTTATAGCGTGCGAATTATTGGAATAGATCCAGGCTATGCGATTTGTGGATATGGTATCATCGATGTCATAGGAAGCTCTTTAAAACCTGTTACCTATGGAGTGATAACCACAGAGGCAAAAACGCCAGAAGCAAGCCGGTTAGAAATTATATTTAATGAACTAAGCGATATTTTAGAAGAATTTCGCCCTCAAAAGTTTGGTATAGAAAAATTGTACTTTGCCCGCAATGTAACGACGGGTATCGGCGTAGCACAAGCAAGAGGTGTTACCTTATTGGCGGCGAGTCAACAAGACTTACCAATTTACGAATATACACCATTGCAGGTGAAACAATCTGTGGTGGGCTATGGAAAAGCTACAAAAGAGCAGGTCACGTATATGACAATGAACTTATTGGGGATTCGTGAAAAAATTAAGCCTGATGATGCGGCTGATGCCTTAGCGATTGCTATATGTACAGCCCATAGTTCCCATACAGATACATTGAAGCAAATTTTACAATTGTGAGGAGTTTATGATTGCATATATAAAAGGGGTTGTCACCCATCGATTGCTAGATTCGGTGTACGTGAATGTCCATGATGTGGGCTATCGTGTGTACGTACCTAGTTCAGTGCAAAGTCAGTTGCAAGTAGGTGAAGAAACTTGTTTATTCACGTATACTAATGTTCGTGAAGATGCTATTCAGTTATATGGCTTTTTGACGATGGAAGATTATGAGTTGTTTTTACTGCTCATCTCCGTATCAGGAGTGGGACCTAAATTGGGTCTTGGCATTTTATCGGCCATAAGTCCAGAACATTTTGTAGGACTCATCATTAGTGGTGATACAAAAGGTCTTCAGAAATTGCCGGGTATTGGTAAAAAATCAGCAGAGCGATTGGTGCTAGAGTTAAAAGATAAAATTGAAAGCCTCGGTATTGCAGGAACTTTCACACCAACGGGAAGAATTTCACCAGTAGAACAAGTGCCTGTAGGTACTACCGAAGAAGTGCTAGAAGCACTTATGGCATTAGGATACAGCGCACAAGAAGTGCAGCCGGTAATCCAAGAAGTTTACGATGGCACACAAGAAGTACCAGTCTTATTAAAACAAGTATTAGCGGCATTGGGTAAAGGGCGATAAGAATGGATCAAGAAAATCGAATTGTAACCATGCAAGAACGGGAGGAAGACAATTGGCAATTTAGTCTTCGTCCTCGCTATTTAAAAGAATATATTGGACAAACACAGGCAAAGGAGAATCTTCATATTTTTATTGAAGCGGCCAAGCTGCGAGGAGATACCTTGGACCATGTTTTACTCTATGGACCTCCAGGGTTAGGGAAAACCACTTTGGCAGGAATCGTAGCCAATGAATTGGGAGTAAACTTCCGAGTTACCTCTGGACCAGCCATAGAACGAGCTGGCGATTTGGCAGCTTTATTGAGCAATTTGCAACCGGGAGATGTATTGTTTATCGATGAAATCCATCGTTTATCTCGCTCTGTAGAAGAAGTGCTATATTCTGCTATGGAAGATTATGCTTTAGATATCATTATTGGTAAAGGTCCGAGTGCTAGATCAGTGCGCATTGAATTGCCTAAATTCACGCTGATTGGTGCCACAACACGAGCGGGGTCTTTGGCGGCACCGCTACGTGATCGCTTTGGTGTGATTAGCCGTTTAGAATATTACAAGCAAAATGAGCTAGAGTTTATTGTGAGCCGTTCTGCTGATATTTTAGATATTCATATGGATCCAGAAGGGGCTAGTGAAATCGCTCGTCGTTCTAGAGGAACCCCTCGTATCGCGAATCGCTTGTTGAAACGTGTCCGTGATGTAGCACAAGTATTGGGTGATGGTGTGATTACAAAAGAAATTGCAGATCAGGCCTTACAGCGATTAGATATTGATAAGCTAGGTCTAGACCGTATAGATAGACGCATTTTAAGCACTATCATTGAAAAATTCGATGGTGGGCCTGTAGGGGTGGATACAATTGCAGCCTCTGTGAGTGAGGAACGTGAAAGTGTTGAAGATGTGTATGAACCATATTTGATGCAACTTGGTTTGTTGGCGCGCACAAATCGTGGACGTATCGTTACTCCTGCTGCCTATGACCACTTGGGAATCCCTAGAAAGGTGGATGCATGAGAAAGGTAGGATATCGCTATGTGGCGATAGCGGTTATAACAGCTGTATTAGGAAGTGCACCTTTTGTAGGCGCAGCAGCATCGCAAAAGGAAGTGCCGAAACGTACAACAGTGAAAGCTACTTTTGTGAAACCGAATGAAAGAAAAGATTCGGCAGCATCAAAACGGGTGGTTTTTAAGCCTGCTATTAAAGTGACGAAAGCGACGAAAACAACACCTCAAGAAACAATCAGAGTGCAAGAAAATACTGACAAACAAGCAAGAGTATCTAATGTTGTACAAGAGGTCAAGAAAGGTTCTAGTGGAGAGCCTGTGATACGAGTGTTGCTTGGGCATAGATCACAATCTTTTTCCATTAGTAGTGCTATGCCTATGGTTGTTCTAGATAGCCGTGGACATCAAGTGCAAACTATCAAAGAAAATCAGACTGTGACAGTTTCGAGTGGAGGCGGTTCAGTACATATAAATGGACATAGTATTGATAAGTCAATTACTATTCAAAATACACAAGGTAGATATGGATCTGAATTGCAAACATTAGGAAAAACCTATCGAGGCGCTGTGACAGTACATGCTAATACATCAGGATCCATGAGTGTTATTAATGTACTGGGGTTAGAACAATATGTACAAGGTGTAGTACCAGAAGAAGTGGTACCTAGTTGGCCTACGCCGGCCTTAGAAGCACAAGCAGTGGCAGCTAGGACCTATGCCTTGCACTCCATGAAGAGCAAACAAAATAGTATGTATGATATTGGAACTACTACAGCTGACCAAGTATATGGAGGGAAAAGTAGTGAGTTTGTAAGCACAAATACAGCGGTAAAGCGTACACATGGCATGGTTCTCACGTATCAGGGCCAACCGATTAATGCTCTTTTTCATTCCGATGGAGGTGGCTATACAGAGGATAGCGTGAACCTATGGGGTAATGATTTGCCCTACTTAAAAGGGGTGCAAGATTACTCGAATCATGAGGGTACAACCGTATGGAATGTCATTACCAGCCGTCAAAGTATAGAACAAAAATTAGCAGCAGCTAGCAAATCGGTAGGGTACTTACAGAAAATTGAATTATCTCCATTGGCAGATCGACCTATGAAAGTACAAGATCGAGGGGTTTCAGGACGTGTAAAAACAATGAAATTTGTAGGTGAAAAGGGCTCTATATCGCTTACAGGAGAACAGGTGCAAGGGATATTTGGCTTAAAGTCCACCTTATTTGATTTTTATGTAGGACAAACACCGCCGAGTCGGATTCAGGGGTCTTCTGTAAAAGCTAACCATACGTTTAGTAAAGCGAATCAGACTGTGACAATTCATGGATATGGTTGGGGACATGGTTTGGGACTTTCACAGTGGGGAGCGGCGGAAATGGCTAGCCGAAAAGAGGCAAGTCAGCCTGATTATTATAAAGTGATTTTACAACATTATTACCAAGGTACGGCACTTACGAAACTGTACAATTAATGAGGAATAGTATGAAAGTATCTGATTTTAATTATGATTTACCTGAGGAACTCATTGCACAACATCCGGTAGAACCACGGGATACGTCGCGATTGATGACCTTAGACAAGGTAAGTGGAGAGATATGCCATAAAGCATCCTTTCACTCCATTCTAGATGAACTATCTGAAGGGGATGTGTTAATCTTTAATAACACTAAGGTTATCCCTGCTCGTTTGTATGGAGAACGTAAAGGGACAGGTGGTAAGGTAGAAGTACTACTGTTAACGCCCAAAGGAGAACATCTTTGGGAGTGTCTGGTAAAGCCAGGGAAAAAATGTCTAAAGGGGCAACTCTTATCCTTTGGTCCTAATCTAGAGGCTGAGGTTATAGACCATACAGATTTTGGCGGTCGACTGATTCAATTTAAGCCGAACGGTAATTTTGATGAGATTATTAATGATATTGGGGAAATGCCATTACCTCCGTATATCCATGAAAAACTAGAAGACAAAGATAGATACCAAACGGTATATGCCAAAGAAAAAGGATCCGCAGCAGCCCCCACAGCAGGCTTACATTTTACACCGGAATTATTGGATGAAATTCAGCGCAAAGGGGTACAAGTTGGATTTGTTACATTGCATGTAGGGTTAGGTACATTCCGCCCTGTGTCGGCAGAATCCATTGAAGACCATGATATGCATAAAGAGTTTTATCACGTGTCGGAAGAAACTGCAGAGCTGGTGAATCGTGCCAAAGCGGAAGGACGAAGAGTGATTGCCGTAGGAACTACATCGGTGCGTACATTAGAATCAGCAGCGACTAAGGTAGGTCATGTAAGGAGTGGATCCGATTGGACTCAAATCTTTATTTATCCTGGCTATGAGTACAAGGTGGTAGATGCATTGATTACCAACTTTCATCTGCCACAGTCTACCTTACTCATGCTTATTAGTGCCCTCGCTGGTAGAGAGCATTGTTTGACCGCCTATGAAGAGGCAGTCCGAGAAAAGTATAGATTTTTCAGCTTCGGTGACGCAATGTTCATTCGATAAGTTGAAAGTTGTGTTATAATACAGAAGTAATAAAGGAGTGTGTATATGGCGATTAGATATGAATTGCAAAAACAATGTCCCCACACAGGTGCACGGGCAGGGTTATTGCATACTCCTCATGGAACCTATGAAACACCGATGTTTATGCCCGTAGGGACACAGGCAACGGTAAAAACATTGGCCCCAGAGGAGCTGAAAGCGATGGGCTCTCAAGTTATCTTGAGTAATACCTATCATTTATTCTTGCGTCCAGGCGCTGACCTAGTGGAAGAAGCGGGCGGATTGCATAAGTTCATGAACTGGGACCAAGCCATCTTAACTGATAGTGGCGGGTTCCAAGTGTTCAGTTTAGGAAAGCTGCGCAAGATTACTGAAGAAGGAGTTAATTTTAGATCCCATTTAGATGGGTCGAAAAAATTTCTCTCTCCTGAAGTGGCCACTAAGGTACAAGAACAATTAGGTTCTGATATTATGATGGCATTCGATGAGTGTATTCCATACCCTGCGGATCATCGATATGCTGATGCATCAACAGCACGGACCACACGTTGGGCAGAACGTTGCCAAGAAGCACGTCGTTCTAAGAATCAAGGCATGTTTGGTATCGTTCAAGGTGGTATGTATAAAGACCTTCGTGAAAGAAGTGCTAAAGAGTTAGTGGATATGGACTTTGAAGGCTATAGCATTGGTGGCCTTTCGGTAGGGGAACCACATGATTTGATGTATGAAGTACTAGAATATACAACACCATTGTTGCCTACTAATAAAGCTCGTTATTTGATGGGTGTTGGTACTGCTGACTGCTTAGTGGAAGGGGTAGCTCGTGGAGTAGATATGTTTGACTGTGTATATCCAACACGAGTAGCGCGGAATGGTATGGCCATGACATGGAAAGGGCGATTGAATTTACGCAATGCTTCTTTCATGCGTGACTGGGGTCCGATTGAAGAAGGTTGCGGCTGTTATGCATGCCAAAACTATTCAAGAGCTTATATTCGACATCTATATAAGGCAGAAGAAATTTTGGCTTTCCGATTGGTGTCGTATCATAATTTATATTTTTTACTAGAATTTATGCGTCAAATGCGTAAAGCTATCCTAGAGGATCGCTTTGTAGCATTCCGCGAAGAGTTCTGGCAGTATTTTACTAAATAGGAGGACTTATGGATTTCTTAGAATTTTTCCAAGGACAAACAGGGCAAGCGATTTTACCATTGTTGATTATGGTCGTAATTTTTTACTTCTTGTTATATCGTCCGCAAAAGAAACAACAAAAACAACGTCAAGTGTTATTGAACAGCCTTAAAAAAGGTCAAAAAGTATTGACTGTTGGTGGTATTTATGGTGAAATTGTTTCCTTAACAGAAGATACATTAGTGTTACAAGTGTCTGAAAAAGTGGAAATGAAATTTGCTCGTACAGCCATAGCTCAAGTTCTTGGAAAGGAACAGAAGTAATGGATAAAACGGCATTGCGTAAGAAGTTTTTAGAACGTCGTCGCAATGTACAAGTTCAAGAGGTTGCAATTTGGTCTCAACAATTAGATGATCGACTTTGGTCTATTCCTACAATATCTGGTGCAGAACATATTATGGCGTACTTGGCTATGCCTAAAGAAGCCAATGTAGATATGTTTATTACAGAAGCGTTGCAACAGGGTAAATATGTATATGTGCCTGTGTGTGTGACGAAGACAGATATGGTAGGAGTTCGCATACAGAGTTTAGAGGACCTTGATAGGGGAGCTTTGGGAATACGGATTCCCAAAGAACCGTATGTAGTTGTAGAACCTCAAATATTGGATTGTATTCTCGTTCCTGGTCTAGCCTTTGATCGTAGAGGCGGTCGCATGGGAATGGGAGCTGGATATTATGACCGATACTTACAACAGATTGCTGTAGAGAAACGAATCGGTATAGCCTGGGATAATCAAATTTCAGAAGAAATGTTACCCATGGCACCTCATGATGAGTGGATGCATACCATTGTGACCCCATCAGAGAGTATCCATTGTTATAAAGAAAAGGAGGGAATCCATTGAACACAAAAGCAGCTTTACGCTTTTTCGGCGTAGTAGCAGTGATTTTAGGCCTATTTATTTGGCTCATTGGACCACTTGCTAACTCCATTAAACAAGGGTTGGATTTACAAGGTGGTACTCACATTGTATTAGAAGCGCAAGATTCTGGCCCTAACGTGGTTACAGATGATGCAGTAGAACGGGTTATTCAAATCTTAGGCCGTCGTATTAATGAAATGGGTTTAACTGAGCCTATCATTCAACGAGAAGGTAAAAAACGTATCATTATCGAATTACCTGGTGAAAAAGATCCGCAAAAAGCCATCGAAACAGTTGGTAAAACGGCGGTTCTTGAGTTCCGTGATGAAAATGGAAAAGTCCATTTAGATGGTAATGACTTAAAAGATGCAAAAGAACAATTAGAAGGTAAACAAGCATCCGTTAATATCCAATTAACAGATGAAGGGGCGAAAAAATTCGGCGCCTTAACAACAGCTAATATTGGTCGTCACATCGGCATTTATTTGGATGGTGAGCAATTGACAAATCCAGTGGTCAACGAACCAATTACTGGTGGTAGTGCTCGTATTACTGGTAGCCGTGACTTGGAAGAAGCGAAAAGCTTAGCTATTTTACTACGTTCTGGTGCATTGCCTGTAAAAGTAGAAGTTATGGAAGTGCGTACCGTTGGTCCTACCTTAGGTCAAGACTCTAAAGATAAATCTGTCGTAGCTTTTGGTGTTGGTATTGCCTTAATCATTGTATTTATGCTTGTTTTATACAGATTGTCTGGATTCGTAGCAACTATCGCTTTATTGGTGTTTGTGTTAATTTTGGTAGCAATCTTAGGGCCGCATGCTTTGAATGCGACCATGACCTTGCCGGGTGTAGCTGGTATTATCCTCAGTATGGGGGTTGCCGTGGATGCGAACATCCTAATCTTTGAACGGTTCAAAGAAGAAGTGGTGGAAGGTAAAACATTGCGTATGTCCATGGAATCTGGTTTCCGTCGTGCTTTTGATACAATCTTTGATGCGAATACATCCGTTATGATTACAGCAGTGATCCTCATTGTTCTTGGTAGTGGCCCTGTAAAAGGTTTTGCCATCAACTTGGCATTAGGAGTTATTGTATCTATGTTTACAGCTGTATCCATGAGCCGTACCTTAATGCATATGCTTATTGCAGCACAAATTACGAATCGTCCATTCTGGTATGGTTCTAACATATCTCCATCTGTTACAATTGAAGCATTTAAGAAAGGAGATAAGAAAAAATGACATTTGATGTAATAAAACGTCATCGTTGGTGGTTTAGTATCTCCTCCATTGCGGTTATTCTAAGTATTATTTCCATGTTTATGTATGGATTTAACTTTGGTATCGATTTTACAGGCGGTACCATTGTAGAAGTGGAATTTAGCAAACCAGTACAGGTGTCTGCTGTACGGGAAAATTTGAAAGCCTTTGAATTAGAAAATGCAGTTATCCAATTATCTGGTGCAGATGCTACTGAATCAGAAGGTAAAACGGTAATGATTCGTACTCGTAACATTGAGGCTAGTGAAAGTCAAGCTGTGGTAGCAGCATTAAATAAAAATCTAGCGGAAGGAACAGTAAAGCGTATTGAATCAGTAGGCGCTGTTATTGGATCCGAAGTAACAGAACATGCATTGACGAATTTATTAATTGCTTTCGTAGCGTTAGCTTTGTATATTACATATCGTTTTGAGTATCGTGTGGCCTTGTCATGTTTGGCAGCTATCTTCCATGACCTTATCATGGTATTGGGGATATTCTCTTTCTTCCATTTAGAAATTGATTCCTCCTTTTTGGCGGCGATTTTGACAGTTATCGGTTACTCTATGAATGAATCTGTCGTAATCTTTGACCGTATTCGTGAAAATACACACACTCATAAGCGTACCGATACATTTGCAGATCTTGCGAATGCAAGTATCCATCAAAGTATCCATCGTTCCTGCTATACATTATCCACAGTATTGTTCGCATGTTGTTCCTTGTACTTCTTTGGTGGGGACACAACAAAGAACTTTGCTCTATGTATGATCGTAGGTTTCGTCAGTGGTGCGTACTCATCCATTTGTGTAGCTACATCTTTGTGGGCAATTTGGAAATCCAATAATAAAAAAGATGCACGAAATCGTCTCTAATAAAGCTATTCTGTTTTGCTAGAATGCTTGATTGGTGAAAGGGAAACGAGCAACATATTCCTTCTCAAGCTATACAGTGGTTATGCTTGTTCAGGAACATGTTGCTCGTTTCTGCATTTCGGCATTTAGGTAATAAGGATATAGCAAAACGTTCTACGCAAAGATGGCGTTCCTTGGTGGTGTCATTGGAAACAAGTAACATATTCCTTCCCGAACTGATACAGTGGTTAGGTTTGCTCTGGAGCATGTTGCTCGTTTCTGCGTTTCGACATTTAGGTAATAAGGATATAGCAAAACGTTCTACGCAAAGATGGCGTTCCTTGGTGGTGTCATTAGAAACGAGCAATATATTTTTTCTCAAGCTATACGGTGGTTATGCTTGTTTAAAAAATATTGGGAAAGGGGTTGCAAAATGTTTAAAAATATCATATAATACATTCAGTGCTTGAGACACAAGCACTTTTAATTTTCTTACAGCTTAGTAACTAAGAAAATAAAAAAGATTAAAAATAACTGTTGACACGATATTGTGAATCTGTTATTATAATCTAGTCGCCACAACACAGTGTTG
>NZ_RQVG01000014.1:0-25556 GCF_003992195.1 Veillonella sp. 3627
AAATCTTTCAGCTTTTTTTCACTAATAATATTTTTCAGCTGTATAATTTGTTTTGTATTTATCACCAAAACAAATTCTAACACTATTATGTTATTTTCTGGCTTTAAATCCATCATATATTTTTGAATATTTGCATATGAATCATTATCATCATACTCAATAAATAATTTTAGATTAACAGTTTCTAGTGATTCAAACTTCTCTTGATCGGATATGTCAAAACCATTTATTTTGTTGTAAATATCTTTTTGATATTCCAAATTTATATCTTCCCACATTAATTTAGATGAATTTAACATCTTATCCAAAATAATAATAGCTGATGTTTTTCCACAATTATTTTTACCTATAACTAAAGATAATTCATCTTTAAACTCTAATTCAAAATCCTTTAATAACCTAAAATTTTCAACTTTCATTTTTTTTAAAATCATTTTTTATTACCTTTTTTATTATTACTTTTCACCCATCAATTATTTTGCCTCATAATATATTTTTTGGGGGACAGCAACAGCCATCCCCCATGGTATATTTATTATCAAAAAATAGATATATCATTCAATTTACTTGACAAAATTCCTATCCTAGAACTTCTCATATACCCTCGATATGAATCTACAAGCGCAGAAATTAAGGTGTATTACGCACACCCAATAAGGGAACATTTTTGACAAATTAAAGAATTATATTCGTCCCCCATTAAAGCGGAAATTGATTTTATCTAAAACTCAGATTCAATACATACTACAAGTGCTATTTTCATTTTTTCAGTATTACCTAAATAATTATTCATTAAGTATTTGGTATCTATAACAATACCTTGTATTCGCTCATAGGTTCTTTGCTCATCGGTTCGCTCCTCACCTTTCCAATCTCCTGTTGCTTCTCCTATATGTCCCACATTATCATGCAAACCAAACAAATTATTATTCTTCGAATATGGCATAATAAATGCATTGTAAATTAATGTAAAATTTACTCTTTTGTACTTATCAAGATATTCTCCATAAGTAATTTGTTTATTAATAGAAGAACCATTGGGTAAATGTTCTGAACGCCCCGTAATACCATATTTATAATATTTAGCATCAAGTACGTAATATTTTCCATCATGAATCATGATGGTGTCTGGCATTAACGGTCGTGTTTCTGTATCACTACAGAACTTCAACTTCCACTTAGCTCTTGGAAAGTATTCCTCTTTATGTCTTACACCAAAGGCTCTATCAATTAGCTTTTCCCACACCCACTCAAATTCACCAGTCCCATAATAAAGTTCCTTATCAGAGGTCTTGTTATCCATGAAAGTTAGCATATCAAGCATACTTTGAAATAGTTGTTTCTTTTTATCATCATTTGTATTAGGAAGTTTAGTGCGAAGAATCGCTATAGATGTTTTTGCATCTAAAGTTATGCCTGGATGTTCTGGAACATATGGACCATACAACCAACCTAACCTTTGAAATGCCTCATATACACAGTTTCTATTAATTTGAGTTATTAGTTTCTGATTATTGGGTGTAGAAGTTCTAACTGTAAAGTTTGTATAAATAAGATTATTAACCCCATTTTTTTGATACACTAGCGGGCTTTGCTTTTTAAACGTTTTTGACCAATCCTGATTTCCTTTTGAGTTTGTTTTATATACCACATCAGTCTCTGTATAGTATTTACCGCCAATACTAAAAAAATACTCAATGACATATCTATACGCATGAATTGGAAATTCTACAGATTCAACTGAATTTGATTTATTAGTACTAATCAATCTCTCAGTTTTTGTAGTAAATTCAGAAAGCACTTGAATTAAATTCATAATATCATTTCTTACTTCAGCATCTGTATTGGAAAGTTCATACCCAATAGGAAAATGGACTGTTATAGTATCTGTATCAAGCCGAATACCTACAAAGCGATCTCCTTCTTCATTCGTATTGACATGGCAATGATTTAGAATATCATATTCTTTTACTGAATTAGTCTCTTTCGCTATGTTCATATACATCCACCGCCTTATTATGTATTTTCAGTAAATGCATTCCTAATAGTTTCTTTAAATATAGTAAACCGATCATTTCCCGTATTCCATAAAAATGCTTTAATTACTGCTTCAAGACTTTGATACTGTGTAACCTCAAAAACTGACTCCCTATTAAACTTAAAAGCATCATCCCATAAATATTTAATAACTTTTTCAGGGAATTTTCTATTTTGTTGCATAGCCTGTCTAATTTCACGTAACCTATTGTATTCAGCAATTACTATTGAGCCGGTATTTTCTTTATTTCGTAATTCATCATAAATGCCATCACTTAGATTCCCCATTTTTTCATCAAATATTAGATCACTAACATGAACAAAATATGCACCTAACCGTTTATCTTCAGAAGATGTCATTCTCGTACTATTCCCTATTACTATATCATTAATAGTAGTACAAAAATTTCTCCATGTCACCGTTGTATCGAGTATATAGGCATCAGCTAATTTTAAATCAACTGTGTCAAAATTATTTTCAATCAAACGCATTTCCCAACGTCGTTGAAAAGCTGTATCTAAAGTGAAAACATTTTGGTCAGATGTATTCATCGTTCCTATGATTGAAAGATTAGATGGAATCCTAACTTTTTGATTTGGATTACCATATACAACATTTGCAATGTTGGGATTTGTAATTCCATATTCACTAGTTCCGATTGGGAATTCATCGTCATGCTCTTTTATTTCAACTTTACGATCTAATAATTGAAATACTTCACCAAAGATGGCCGGTGCATTCCCTCTATTAATTTCCTCTATAATCAGAACATAATCTCCTTCAGGATCCGCATAAGCATCTCGCAATATGCTAGTAAATGGACCTGGTGTAAACTTATAGCTTATTTGACCATCTTCCGCAACATTTGGTAATATCTGTCCGACAAAATCAGAATATGTGTAGTCTGGATGAAATACTAGACGCTCTACATGAGTTTTTGGAGTGCAATACTCATGTTGAATCGTCCAACTCTTACCTGATCCTGGAACACCATAAAGAAGGATGTTTCTTCCTTTTGGAATACGACTCTCTTCATAAGCTGCATACTCCACAGAATCACCGGATATAAATCCACCATCAACGATTTCATCATCAATGTTAATAACTAAATGACGCTCAATATTCATCACTGAAATAAATGTACTGTGTCTTTCATCTGAAGTTGAAATCACCTCGACTACATATGAATCCTTTTCCTTCACAAATAAAAGAATATCATCAACTTGTATACCGCCTTCAGCATTTATAATCTGTTTTATATCTCCACCAAATCTAGGATCAGTTGAAAGCAGGAAAGTAACAGTTCCTAAATAACCGGATTTTTTCCCCCTCATTATTGCTGCTTCTTTTTCCTCATACACGCCAAAAAATCCATTTAGCACTTCTTTGGTAACACTAATTTGATGAGTGATATCATGCTTAAGAATTTTTCTTAAATAAATATTCATTAATTATTCTCCTCTCCATCAAGAGTATCAGCAACAAATTTCCCCCATTGCTCTGCGATAGCTTTTGCAAACCCTGGGAATGTTTTACTTCTCCATGTTCTTCGCTCTTCTGGTGTTTTTGTTTTTGTAAGGCCGTCAGAATACCACTTTGCTAGTCTTTTTCCACTACCGAATTCAATATATTCTCCCGGGTCGACTACATCCGTGTACTCAAGTGGGGGAAGGTTTTTTAACCATAAACAAGTTTTCTTTGATGCACTATCTCCAAAATGATATGGCTGTACTACCTGATCAGGTTTTCTCCATCTTGTGTTCATTATTCCAACTGGGTTTTCAATTGCTATATAATCAATATCTGCATTTGCTAAAGCCATGAAAAAGTTCGCACCATCTTCACGGTCTTGAGCTCTGTTAGGAAATTTCGGGTGAGGTCTTCTTTGTTCGATCGGTAAATCTTTATCTTCAGGATGATAATACCATTTAGCACCACTTACAGCCAAAAATGTGCAAGGAGGGTGTGCGACCATCAAGTCCCATTTACCTTCAATGTAGACAGTTTCACCGTTTTGTAATATTCCACCACCATTCTTAATTACCTCTAAAGTGTCCTGGTGAAAATGCCATTCAGGGTGTCCTCCGGAACATTCTAATAAATCGCAACTATATGCGTTATGTCCGAGTCTTCTAAACTCAGTACATACTCTCTGGCTTTCTTCACAAGCCACTAAAACATTTAATACTCTCATTGTTCTTCATTCTCCAATACCTGTTTTATAGATAGAGCAATATTCTTTGCAAAAGTAACAGGAACTGCATTTCCTATCATTTTGAAACAATACGCATCTGAGCCGAGGAATTCAAAATCCATTGGAAAAGTTTGAAGTAACGCTGCTTCTCTAATAGTTATAGAACGCATTTGTTCTACGTCTGGATGAATGAACATCAAGCCGTCTTTATAAAGGTGAGATACCACTGTTGGAGATGGTTTATCCCACTCTAAACTTCTATACTTATTATGGTTTGTTGTTTTACCTGTAACTCTATAATAGAACTCTAATTTTTCTTTGTTAGGAGCATCATTCATTGAATTTGTAAGCCAAACTTTGAAAACATCCAAGTCTCTTTTATTGTTGTATCTAGCCTTATGCAAAGGAATTTCAACATCTCCTATCAACTCATGAGATACATTCTTGGCACCAACCTTATAAGGTTTATCTAAGGGTCTAAACTTCGGCATTGAACCGATAGCATCCCGAACAGTCTTCTTAGGTTCATTCGATTTAGTTTCATCTAAGCTTTTGTAGAAATCCTCGACAGTAAAGCCACTTTCTTTCTCTACACCAATAATGATGACTCTTCGTCTTTCTTGTGGAACTTCAAAATCAGCTGACGAGTAGATAGACTTTTTCATATCTTCAGGTCTTCTAATTGAGTATCCAATTTCTTCAAAAGCCTCACAAATTCTTTCTATTACCAATCTATCTCCAGGTGCAGCGCTTAAAATACCTGGCACATTTTCAAAGACAAACATTTTTGGTCTATAATTATTTACTACCTTAACAAAGCTTTCAAACAAATAATTACGATAATCATCCTTCATAGAATTAGGATCTTGTGCTCTGCCTGCTAAAGAGTAAGCTTGGCAAGGCGGTCCACCGATAATGATATCTACTTTTCTTCCTTCTAACAATCCATCTATTCCATACTGTATTACATCGTCAGAATTATTTTTACCGTAGTCGGCTATAGTTTCAGCTGACCATGACCCATGCATCAATTCATCAGTTTTCTGGATATCAAACTGAATCACACTCTTTTTAGCTTTATCTTCGTTGTAACCCCATCGTTTGACTAGGTTGTTTCTCAATGTATCAACCATGGGTTTTTCCCACTCTACATGAGCAACAAACTCAAAAGCTTCTGCTTGCAGAAACCCCTCTGATAATCCACCCGCTCCAGCGAACAAGTCAATACAAGTATATTTTTTCATTTCTGTTGCTCCTTGCGGTTCTTAATGTATTCTCTAATCCAAACCCCAATTTCACTAGATGCTTTTTTTCCTTCCTCACGAAGCAACTCCATAAATTCATCTTTTATTTCAGGTTCAATCGCAATTTCAATTTTTGCTGTTTTAATTCTACCTGTCGGTCTTCCGTATGTTTTATTACTCATAAAATACCTCTCATTGTTTTTAACCAGTATTTCACCCATTTTTTACCATGATATTATCAGTGTATCATACTAGTGTAAATTTTTCAATCAGGCGCCATAAACTAGTTGTTTCTGCGATAAATATTTCTGTATAGTCAACCTTGCAAATTTTATAATTTATCTGCTTTCAAAACGCACAAAAGCAGAGAGTCTGAATTTACGTCAAAACCCTCGGAAAATCCTTATTTTTCAAGTTTTTTCACACTTTTACTTCTGCACTTTAGCCAACAAACTTACGTACTCAACATGTTTTTATCTGTATATGACCTTTTTTCTAAAAAAAAGGTTTGCACAATGCAAACCTCTATCCACTATAATACATATTCGTTTATGCTGATTTCTTGCAAATCCGGTTTTGATAACAACCATGTCATATGACCGGACAAATCTTTAAAAAATACCATATGCCAATGACTTATTTTTCCATCATCATCTTTTGATATATTTAATGCATCGATATGCGCCTCTATTTCCGTCATAGGTAAACAAACCATCGTAGACTCATCTTTGCAGCCATATACAACAAATAACTCTTCACAGTTCTTCAAATCGTATAAATAGTTTCTTCTATATGCAAACCAGTACTTATCTCGGTTTCCTTGCTTATACGCTTTTGATGTTGTAAGTACAAAACCTTTCTTTCCATCAGAAGTTATATAAGTACTTCTACCAATTTTTATCAGTTTGCTACCAACTTCTTGTGCTAATCTAACCACACATTTATCTGCGAATTTCACTTTTTTGCTTTCTGTTGTTTTCGCTTTTGGAGAGACTACTGTTCTTACTTCTTCTTGAACTTCTTCTATTTCTTCGTATGTAATACCAAGCGAATCGCAGAATAGATGTTTAATCTTTCCAAATCTCTTTGTACAGTAATCTGTATAGTATTCTTTCAACACAGCAAAATCTTCAATCTTTTCATATGGCATATCCATCCAGTCCAGATCTTCCTCTTCAGTAAAGCTGTATTTCGTCTCAACCTCTTCAAGCTTAACATATTGAAGGTACTTCTTGTCCTGGTAGAAATTTTTATCTTGCTTGCTACGATTAACATACTCTGGTAAATAACACAAATTAGCAATACAGCTGATTGGTAAACCCTCTCCTTTGCAGTCTTCAATAAGTTTTCTCATTTGTTCTTTTGGAGCAATATGTTCAACATCAAATCTCTCAATCGAAAGCTGATCCATGGCCGTAAAGGTCTTTAAATAAATACAATTAAGAACCACAAATTCTTCGCTCTTTGGATTTGCAATCTTTTTTGACTCAGTTCTTAGCATCGAACGTTCAAAGAATCCATCCAAAGCAACCATCCAGGCTCTACTTGAAATCTCATTCGCATATCTATTTGGTTTAGCCGCAGCATGAATCTTTCCAGTACCACCCTCACTCCAATAGTTTGTGATGATGTCATAAACATAGTAATGTACTAAAGTCTTTGCTATTATTAATTTTCTATCCTGCCAATTGTCTGTAAATTTAGTGTAATCTCCATTAGAAAACATTTCCTTAAATGTTGTCGAAATCATAGACAATATCTGATACTTGGAATGGAATATTTTATTTGCATTTCTAGAATTGCCTTTAAATTTTGTTACTACCGAAATTGATTCGTTAACAAAATCAATAGCCTTATAAATAGCCTGCTCTAAGTCATTCAAATCAATGTGCTGTAAATTTTTATACAGTATGCGAATTTTATCAGAGTCATTTAAACAAGCGTTTACCAATTCAAAAGCAATCGGATTAACAGTATCATCTGCAAGATTTTTATTGAACCCCAATATCTCATATTTTTCCACAAGATATTTACCTAATCCGAACAAGTATTCAAATGCGTTTACCTTTCTTGTAGAACGCATTTCCTCTCTACTGTACCCATGGATAAAATAACCATCTTCAACAAATGAATCATACTTTTTAACAATATGCTCAATAACATCTAAGTTTGAAATAGCATACTTTTCATTAACTGGCCAAGCAGCTGCATATACTTCATACTGATCGAGTGGCGTACCCTTTGAATTGATACGGTCAAAGATATCCGGCAAATTACTTTCTTCTCCTGTATATACAATAGCTGGGATTACAGTACTTGCAATTCGATCATATAAATCTTGACGTTCCTCAAAGAAAACCTTTATCGTGTTAATTAAACTTTCAATCGACTCATTTCCCGCTTTAAATTCATTAGCTATCTGCTTTGCAACAGAATAATACTGTAAATTCTTAAAGGTCTTCTGTTCTTTAATAAATGCAGTCAATATATTTCTAATTGCTGAGTAATACTCTTCATCATCAACTTTTATTATTTTCAAAATCTCAGCACAGAACTCATCAGAAATACTATCGTCATAGAAAAATTCTGTAGGATTTGTCATATATTTTTTGATGCTATTTCCACGTTGGAGACCATCAACTAAAATATACGTTTTCTTGTTATCTTCGAAGGTTTCATAAAAAAGCATGGTGCCTACTGGATAACCTTTAATCAGAGAATCAATAAATGCTTTCTCCTGGTTCTTATTCCAACGTTTTCCTCTTTGAAACATAGGAACAACTAATTTTTTGTTATCTTTATGCATATCTTGTAATGCAGAAGATAAGTCTTGCAACGACCAGTTTTCACATGTACATCCAGCCATCTTAATAACCTCCTTAGTTTATTCTCATTGATTGCTCCGATTATTAAATAAATGCAACCTCAACATTTTTGCCTACTCGACCTACTTCAATATTCTTATATACCCATTCTTCAAAAAGGCCTTGATTTCATGCGGTTTCTATATCATTTTCCCATCTCAAATTTTGTCCACATCAAGTCTTCGAAAAACTCATGTTTACTATGATTTGGCACACTTTTATTTATGTACTTTAATCAGCAATGCCACAGCCTCAACATGATATGTCTGCGGGAACATATCCACTGGCTGGACTTTCACCAATTGGTAACCCTGTTTTGTCAATATTTCTATATCTCGTGCCATGGAGGATGGGTTGCAAGATACGTATACGATCCGGTCTGGCGCCATGCCAACGGCAGCGTGCAGTACATCTTCTTTACAGCCTGCACGGATAGGGTCAAATATGATCACCTCTGGCTTGATACCTTGTTTATATAACTTAGGCATTTCTACGGCTGCATCGCCTACGATAAATTCTGTATTACTATATCCATTTCGTTCTGCATTCTTTTTCGCATCTACAATAGCAGGTTCTACGATTTCAATACCAATGACATGCTTTGCTTTATGCGCCAAAAACAAGGAAATCGTTCCCGTTCCACAATAGGCGTCAATCACTGTTTCATGGCCTTTCAAGTCAGCAAATTCCAAGGCTGTATCATATAGCACTGTGGTTTGTTCTGGATTGACTTGAAAGAAGGAATGCGGTGATAACTGAAAGGACAAATCTTTAATATAATCTGTAATCTGATCTTTCCCATAGATAGTACGATTCGTAGGTCCTAAGATCACATTCGTTTGTTTTGGATTGTGATTCACTACGATGGACGTTACCTGTGGCAACGCAGTTACGATGCGGTCTACTAGTTCCATTTCTCGTGGAATGCTAGCTGTACGGCTTACGAGGATGACCATCCATTCATCTTTACCGATACGACCTACTACATGACGAAGAACTCCTCTTTCCGTATGTTCATCATAAGGTTCGATTCCTAGTTCTTTCATAGCATCATAGCAAACCTTGCGTATGGCATCATTGCCTGCATCTTGAATTGGGCACTGTTCGTGATTGATAATGCTATGAGATCCCCTTTGGTAAAAGCCCATACGGACATTACCTACTGTACCGCCTACAGGCATTTGCATTTTGTTGCGATATCGCCATGGTTCCTCTGGTCCTATGCAAGGCAATACTAACTCTGGGTCACATTTTGCAATCCGTTCCATGACTGCTTTCACAGATTCTGTTTTTAGTCGTAATTGCTCTGTATACGATGCATGTTGTAATTGGCAACCACCACAATTGCCATACACTTCGCATTGTGGGTCCACTCGCTCTGAGGAAGGTGTCATAACCTCTACAATATCCCCCACAGCATAATTCTTTTTCACTAAGGTAATCTTCACTTGCACCGTTTCATTCGGCAAGGCATAGGGCACAAATACAGTAAACCCTTCGTATTTGCCTACCCCTTCGCCACTACTACCCGTGCCGTGAATCTCTATAGTATAAGTAGCTCCAACGCACACCGGTGCTTTCTGTTGTTTCTTCTTCCCGCTCATCTATATATCCTTTAATTCATGAAGTCGATTTTTATCATTATTTTGTTATTATACCATTTAATATCCAAAAATATAAAAATATTACAAATTATATTTGACATGTTATTTTTAAAATGGTACTATGCCTGTAAAGAAGTATATTTAAAAGAGCGGTCTTTGAGTATGGTGCACCCCACCATGAATTGATTTTATCAATTTAAAAGAGCGGCCCATGAGTATGGTGCGCCCCACCATGAATTGTTTTATCAATTTAAAAGAGCGGCCCATAAGTATGGTGCGCCCCACCATGAATATACTTACTTTTACTATCTTAGCCGAGAATAATCTCGGCTTTTCTTTTTGTCACGAGGAATGCTATCTAGATAAAAATCCTAAATTTGACTTTTACAGATTAAATGAAGATTACATGAGCCTTTTTACAAAAAAGTGACAATCAAGTACAACGTTCAACCAAAGATAAAAGCACCCGCCCTTATGTAGGCATTGTTTTGAATGTAGAAAACAGATTATATTTTGCTCCATTATCTTTAACTAAAAAACTTCCTAATGATTTAGCACCAAAGAAACGTAAAAGAGAAATAAATCGACTAAAAAACATTGAAAAGAATCGAATGAGGGTAAAAATCCTAGACGACAATAATAAACACTTAAGTAATCTTATAATTGGAAAAATGATTCCCGTTCCTGAATCACAAGTGAAAAAATTTTTAATTAATGATTACTTAGGTTCTTCAAACAAAGTTGATCATTATTATGGTATGCTATTGAAAAAGGAATTTTTGGCTATCAATAAATTAGAAAATACCATATACAATGCTGCACAATCTTTTTATAAACAATCAACAATACATTAGGTAAAGAAAAACAATCTTGTTGTGTCAACCTAAAACAAGCCATTAAATATCATGACCGTTGGATAGAGCGAGAAAATATTTATAAAAAAGACAATCTCGAGGACAATAAAAAAGATAAATCTAAAGACTTCAGTAGGTAAATTACCTGATATTTAAAAAACACAAGATATTTTAAACTATGTTTGACATGTTATTTTTAATATGTTAGTATTTGAGTATAAAAGTATATCGAAAAGCGAGAACCTGTGAGTGTGGTGATTCCCACCAGCGATGTATATATGGTACATCGAAAAGCGAGAACCTGTGAGAGCGGTGATTCCCACCGATGGTGTATATATGGTACATCAAGAAGCGAGAAGCTATACGAGAGCGGTGATTCCCACCGACGATATACTTATTTATATCTACAATGCCGAGCCTTGTCTCGGCTTTTTTCATAGAAGAAATTTATTGGAACGAGAAAGCATTTACAAAAAAGAAACCATCCAGGAAAACAAAAAAGATAAATCTAAAGACTTCAGTAGATAAAAACTCTTACTACAACATTTGAACTTCAAAAAAATATCATTACATCACAAAAAGCACAGAATTGGTCCTCTGTGCTTTTTATATTTTTTATTTTACTCTTTTGTTATCTCTATTTTAGCAAGTCTAGTAGCTTACTATACAAGTCTATTTCACCAACCGATTGCGAATCATCGCCGCTCCTAAGACCAATACAACACAACCGATATGGAATGGCAAGCTATATGGTTCAATATATGGTGCTGCCATTGGATCATGTTGAATCATGCTAGCAGAGACCCATCCTAGGATACCACCACCTACGTATAGAATAACAGGGAATTTATCAATCAGTTTGACAAAGATAGTACTGCCCCAAACAATAATTGGCACTGTTACTAACATACCAGCTACTACTAGCCCAAAATGACCTTCTGCTGCTGCCACAACGCCTAGCACATTATCGATGCCCATAACACCATCAGCAATGATAATCGTAGCAATAGCGCCCCAGATATTATCTTTTGCTTCAATATTGTGTTCATTATCGCCATCTTTCAATAAGGAATAGCCAATCCAAAGCAACATAATCCCACCAACAATGCGTAATGCAGGAATATTATCTAAAGCTTCAATAAACAAAATGGCCATCACTAGACGCAAAACAATTGCCCCTGCTGTGCCCCAGAAAATAGCACGTTTACGCAAATGTTCCGGCAAGTTTTTAGCTGCCATACCAATAACGATAGCATTATCGCCAGCCAATAATATATCAATAATAATAATTTGTAAAATTGCTAATAACCCTTGTGTTGATGTAATATCCACCATATCCTCCTATATTTACTACTTAGAATACATTTTATTATAGCATAGGGAACCCATAAAACAAAGGATAGCCAATTCTCTGAATCAGCTATCCTCTATATTAGTAACAACTAAATTACTCTAGTTCCTACCTCTTTATTTTTGTGTAATAACACGTTTGCAATTAGATGTTCTTTCTGTTTTACAACAAATCAATGACTTCTCTAATCTAAAATATATACTTTTACTGTTCGACGACCAAATTGGATGGCCTCATTATAGCTATCCATAGCCAAATCAATGCGATGACCTATAATAGCACCACCTGTATCATCCGCTACAGCATAACCATATCCTTCCACATACACTTCTGTTCCTAATGGAATTACATTAGGATCTACCGAAACATACCCACGGCGAAGTGCGTTGCCTCTAGCTGTATGTGTACCAGATTCATAACTTGAATAGGCACTAGCTTCCATTTCTAATGTTTTTTTATAGCTTGTTGGTTTGCCTCGTTTGATAGATAATTTTGACCATGTAGCACTATCAACAGTTCCTGTCACTGGTAATCCATAATGACGCTGGAAACGAATCAAAGCTTCTTTAGTTCCATCCCCAAAGACACCATCAACAGCTCCAGGAGAAAATCCACTATCTACTAATTTAAGTTGTACTTCTTCTATGTTGCGACCACGATCACCAAACCGTGATACTTCTACACTACGGGTATTTCGAGATGCTTGTTGCCCCTCAAAGTGTTTTTGATTCTCTAGTAAAGCACGCATTGTTTCTTTACCTACTCTACCGTCTGGAGTTAACCCGTGTTCTTTCTGAAAGACGAGTACTGCGTATTCTGTATTATTCCCAAACACACCATCTGCTGTATCAAGCAAATAGCCTTGGGCTACTAACAACGCTTGTAACTCTTCTACCTCTTTTCCGCGATCACCACGTCCTGATGTTGCCAAAGCTGTCACCATGGTACATACCAACAGGAGAATCGCTAGGAGAGTTATTTTTTTCACGATGTTCACCTCATATCTAAATGCTTATACATTTTACCATTTTTTGGGACATACGTCAAAAAAACAGGGCTTTTTTAACACTTTAACACCACTTAGTACCTATTTTTATCACATTTTTCCCACATATAGTATAAATCACTCCCCATAGGAAATACCACCTACTATATATGTACACTAAAAATGTTAGTTTTCCTCAATTTCTATAGTAAATATGCATAAAAATGGAGTTGCTATACTAAATTGGTATAATAGATCATTTCAATATGATGTGATACAAAAGTTTTACATATTAAAATAATCATAATAAATAATATTTTAAAATTGAAGAAGTTAGAATTATATCTTGAAAAATAATTATAACAAAAAAGCTCACTAAAATGACTAATCATCATTCAAATGAGCTTTTCACAATACATCTTTAAAATGAGATTATTTAAAATGCCGTAATGGTTGCAAGCAATCCAAAGATAATTCCCGGCAAGTTTGCTACTGACAAAGGATAGTCCTTTTTTTCTTTTAAAAGTCCGTAACTTGCCCATATGATACAGTTAATCGTCGCTGCCAGAGGCTGAAGAAAAAATGTTTTATTCCCATCCAAGTTTCCCATTATTTGTGGAATATAAGACACATACATCATTACAGAAAGAAATGTTCCAAGCCATCCCAATATTTTTAATTTTTTTTCACTCATTTTATTCTCTTCCCTTTTCTAAGTTCAATTAACTAAAATGCCTAAATAGTATATCACAAAATTTTAGAGAATCAATACTTAAATATATTTTTATATAACGTTATAATAGATGATATAAGAAGGGCTCTCCTTTGAAATAATGATTCGCTTTAGCAACTTTCATTATAATAGAGAGCCTTCTTATTTTTTTGTCACAAATGCATTATACCCTTACATTTTTTACATATTGAAACCTTTCATAATAAAAAAGCTGCAATGAAAGTTTCCTTTCACTACAGCTTATATAGAGCCTCTACTCTCTATGAATTATGCAATTAAATATACTGTCCTTTGATCATATCGTATTCAGATACATTTACTTGTTGTTTCCGCCCTGCAATCCGTAATACTATATATCCCAAAATACCAGATACGATAGAGCCTACGAAGATACCAACTTTTGCCATTTCTTGTGCTTCTCCTGGAGGGAATGCTAACAAAGATACGAACAAGCTCATGGTAAATCCGATACCACAACATAGAGCGATGCCATACACATGAGTCCAATTAGTTTGAGCTGGCATTTCCACTAGTTTAGATTTTACTAGTAAGAACAATGTGCCAAATACTCCTACTTGTTTACCTAATACTAAACCTACTGCAACACCTAATACAACTGGATGGGCAAAGCTTTCTAAAGTAAATCCGTGGAAAGATACCCCTGCATTTGCAAAACCAAAGATTGGAATAATTAAGTAAGTAACCCAGTTACTTAATGTGTGTTCCCATTCAGATAATGGAGATACATGACGACCATCACGTATGCCATGGTATGGAATAAAAGCCGCTAAAATTACACCTGCTAAGGTAGCATGCAATCCTGATTTAAACACACAGAACCAAAGGCCAAATCCTAATGCTAAATACGGAATTGGTCTCGTATAGTTCATACGGTTTACGTATTGTAACATGAACACGATGATTGCTGCTACGAATAAGTAAAAGAAGTTTAATTCCGCTGTATAGAAAAAAGCAATGATAACAATAGCCATTAAATCATCCATAACAGCCAAGGTAGTTAAAAATACTTTCATCGCAATGGGTACTCGATCACCTAAGAGTGAAACGATACCGATGGCAAAGGCAATGTCTGTAGCGGTTGGAATCCCCCAACCATGAATAAATTCTGGATGATAACCGACAATGAAATAATAGATTAAAGCCGGCATTAAAAGGCCAAAAAATGCTGCAATACCAGGCAAAAATCGTTTTGCATTGGTATTCAATTCCCCTGCAATCATTTCCCGTTTTACTTCAAGGCCTACAAATAAAAAGAAGACCGCCATGGCCACGTCATTAATCCATAATTCAATGGACAATGGTCCTAATTTAGCATGAAGCAAAGAGTGGTACAAACTTTCTACTGGAGAGTTTGCCAATAGCACTCCTACCACAGCAGCTACAAAGAGTAGTACACCCCCTGCTGATGGTGATGTAAAAAAAGATACAATTCGATTCATACAATTACCCCTCTACTATGTAATATATATCATTAAATAACTAACATATTCTTTTGTTATTATATCACTAATTATATTCTTTATCTATCGAATTTTTTCTATATTGCGTATGTATACAAAATCCAATACTCGATTCACCGATGTCCTTACGATACTGTTGTCCCTCAAAGTCAATCATGGATACACGTTCATAAGCATGTTCTAAGGATTGTTCCAATGTATTCCCCAATCCTACAACACCTAATACACGACCACCTTGCGTTACATAGTGATCTGTTTCATATGTTGTACCAGAGTGAAATACCATCGATACAGTATCTATAGTATGAATATCTCCTGTGATTCTTTGACCTGTCAAGGTCTGCTGTGGATATCCTTCGGATGCTAAGATAACACAGGAAGCGTATTGTTTCGACCACTCTAAGGACATCCCCTCTAACTGCCCCATAGCCGTGGCATGCATGATGACTCCTAGATCACTCTGTAATAATGGCAATAGCACTTGTGTCTCTGGATCTCCGAACCGAGCATTAAACTCTACTACTTTCGGTCCTTCCTCGGTAAGCATAAGACCTGTATACAAGCAACCCACATAAGGATGACCTTCTTCTGCCATGGCTTTCACGATAGGTTTTACTATGGTATCTACTATGGTTTGTTCCAAAGTGCCATCTAGTTCTGGCACCGGTGCATAGGCGCCCATGCCTCCTGTATTAGGACCTTCATCATGGTCTAACAATCGTTTATGATCTCTTGCTCCTATCATAGGTAAGACGTGAGTACCGTCCACAAAGGACAACAAGGATACCTCCTGTCCTCGCATATATTCCTCAATCACAACGCTTTCTTCCGAACTACTCAGCATCTCTTGTAACACTTGTTCTGCGTCTGTGAAAGTCTCACAAATAGTGACACCTTTGCCGCCCCAGAGACCATCCCTCTTTAATACAATCGGTACGCCCCATTGATGAATAATGCCTTTTCCTGTTTCTACATCTTGGCAAACCTCATACTTAGCCGTAGGAATCTCATATCGACGCATTATATCTTTCGCAAACGACTTAGACCCTTCTAATCGAGAAGCCTGCTGGGATGGTCCAAATACAGGAATCCCTACTGTTCTGATTGCATCACTAAGTCCCTCGATAAGTGGCAATTCAGGCCCTATCACAACCAAGTCAATCTTATAGTCCAATAACCAAGCTAGTAAGGTGTCTCGGTTCTTCCAATCTAGGTTGACTACAGTGGCTATGGAAGTCATTCCTGCATTGCCTGGCACTACATAGACGTCTGTTACAGATGGGCTATGATGTAATTTCCAAGCTAATGCGTGTTCACGACCACCATTGCCAATAATACATACTTTCATAGATACCTCCCAATATAAACTATTTTATAATAGCTTGTTTCTTAATGACAACACGAGATCCCACTATATTCAAGGCATCCTCGCAAAATAATCGCACCGCCTCTGGGTAGATGCGATGCTCTTCATGCAAGATTCGTGTTGATAAAGTATCTACCGTGTCATCTTCATAGACAGGTACCACCGCCTGTGCAATGATAGGACCCGTATCCATGCCTTCATCCACAAAATGAACGGTACATCCTGTGTATTTTACGCCTTTTAGTAAGGCTTGCTTCTGTGCCTGTAAGCCTGTAAAGGCTGGCAATAAGGAGGGATGTATGTTCAAGATGTTTCCTCTGTACGCTTGCACAAATGTAGGTGGTAATATACGCATATACCCAGCTAACAAAATGCCCTCCACTTCATATTCTTGTAACAAATCTAGCATAGCTTGTGTCCAGGCTGCTTCAATACCATAGTTGGCAGGATCTACTATGTGTACAGGAATGTGCCAAGCACGTCCCTTCTCCACAATGCCCACATGGGGTCTATCACTAATGATAAGAACTATTTCACCATTTATATGCCCCGCTTCTATGGCCTTATAGATGGCTTCTCCATTAGACCCTCTGCCACTGCCAAATAGAGCCAAATGTTTACGCATGGAATGCCTCACCAAGAATCGTCACATCTCCCTGCCCTTCTGTAACAAGTCCAATGGAGTACACCACTTCCCCTTGCTCTTGCAACACTTCTACGACTCGTTCTACTAACTCTGGCTTCACTACTAGCACCATACCTATGCCCATATTGAAAGTATGATACATTTCTCTCATTTCCACATGTCCCCATTCTTGTAATAGCTTAAAAATAGGTGGTACTGGCCACGCATCACTATGAATAGTGACAGATAACCCTTTTGGTAATATGCGAGGAATATTGTCGTAGAAAGATCCTCCTGTTATATGAGCCATCCCCTTCACTAACTGTTCTTTCAGTAGTGATAGAATAGGTTTTACATACAGTTTCGTTGGTGTTAATACTTCTTCTCCAATGGTGCGACCTAACTCGTCTACATAGGTGTCCAATGGCATTTGTTGTTTATCTAAAATGATATGGCGTACTAAGGAAAATCCATTGGAGTGTAAACCTGATGAAGGTAAACCTAGCACCATATCTCCTGCCTCGATAGAGGCTCCCGTAATGCATCGGTCCTTATCTACAATCCCCACTGCAAAGCCAGCTAAATCATAATTGCCATCACCGTAGAAACTAGACATTTCCGATGTTTCTCCACCGATTAAAGCACACCCACATTCTTCACAAGCCTCACCAATACCATCGATGATACTTTCAATATGATTATGTTCCAATTTACCGACTGCAATGTAGTCTAGAAAAAATAAAGGAGTCGCCCCCTGTGCTACCACATCGTTCACACTCATAGCCACACAATCTTGACCAATCTGGCGATGCTTATTCATGAGGACCGCAAAACGAATTTTCGTACCCACTCCATCTGTGCTTGATACTAGCACATGTTCTTTCATGTTATGGCCTGCTAAAGAATAGAGCCCACTAAAACCACCTAGAGATCCTAGTACACCCGGTGTATAGGTGCGTTCCACACGGTGTTTAATCTTTTGAATGAGCTGGTTCCCCGCTTCTACATCCACGCCAGCATCTAAATAAGTAACAGGTGTATTATCAACAGACATAAGTACCTCCCTTGGTATACTCATCCCCTACAGGACTTGGATACTCTCCAGTAAAACAAGCCACACACAAATGCGGTACTTCTAATTGTTTCATAGACTGCATCAATCCTTCATGAGACAAATAATATAAACGATCAACGCCAATATATTGACTGATTTCTTCTATGGAATATCGATGAGCTAACAACTCTTCTGCATCAGATGTATCGATACCAAAATAGCAAGGATACCGAATAGGTTCAGAAGTTAAACACAAATAGATTTCTTTCGCTCCCGCTTGTCGTAACATGGAAACGATATATCGACTTGTGGTGCCTCGTACAATGGAATCATCAATAAGAACAATACGCTTTCCTTGTACCACATCAGGAACAATACTAAACTTTTTACGCACCGCTTCCTCTCGACTAATTTGGTTGGGTTCTATGAAAGTCCGCAATACCTTCGGATTCCTCACTAACCCTTCCCTATAGGGAATACCAGATTCCTCTGCATATCCCTGAGCAGACAAAGTTCCTGAATTAGGTATGGGCATAACAATATCCGCTTCATATTGTGTTTCTTTTGCCAGCTGACGTCCCATAGCTACCCTTGCTTCTGATACACCTTGCCCATCGATAACACTGGTAGGATGTGCAAAATAAATATATTCAAACACGCAAGTATGTTGTTCCACTACCTCCTGTTGTTCTATGCCTGCACTTCCTACATGTAATTGTTTTGTTTTTTCTTTATTTTCTAATCCCTCAACCCCACCTCGAGAAATAGTTCTACTCTGTATACCACCCTCAGTATTTTGGTAGTCCGAGACTTCGTATCTTATACTGGAGTGATACGGTACACTGCAGAAATCTGTTCCATCAATAAGAATTATTTCACCAGGCCTTACATCACGAATGAAAGTCCCCTCTATAGCGTCTATAGCGCAACTTTCAGAGGCAAGTACATACCCATGGGTCGTACGACCTACGCAAAGAGGACGATATCCATGAGGATCTCGTACACCTATCAGCTTCTCATTGGCAACAATCGTCAACGAAAAGGCGCCTTCTAATCGCGCACAAGCTTGCTGAATAGCACCTAAGATGGTCAATTCATTGGAGCATTTAATCAAATGGACGATGACTTCTGAATCCATTGTGGTCGTAAATACACAGCCTTGGGTTTCCAACTCACGACGTAACACTTGGGCATTCGTCAAATTCCCATTATGAGCCACTGCAAATGTACCCCACGGTGATGTTCCTACAATGGGTTGTACATCACAAGGATTCTCTATACCTGTCGTAGAATACCGTACATGTCCAATTCCTATATGACCTTCTAAGAAAGAAACATCCTGTAAGGCCTCTTTCACGAGCCCTGGTCCTTTCACCACATCTATCTGTGATTCATGAACAACAGCGATCCCCGCTCCCTCTTGCCCTCGGTGCTGTAACGCCACAAGTCCTTCATATATAGTTGTCCCGATGGTAGAGGACTTGTCATAGACTCCAAAGACTCCGCATTCCTCATGCCATGTATCTAACATACCATCATATTTCATTATGCCCCCTAGAGTCATACTCTACTCATATCGTGCACACGGACAAATTATCAAATGTCAAACTATCTCTATTATAACTTGCTACACAGCTATCTTCAATACAAACTCAGGGAATCAACAAAAAACGTGGTATACTTAAGATATAAGAAGTCATGTATGGAACGCTAACAAACATACTATAGGATGTAGTAAGAACTCCACCACCATCCTATTAACATATAAAGGAGGCTATGTATGCACATATTCCGTCTATTTGTCACTCCTCGCACTACCACATCACAAGAGTCACAGCAACTACTTGCGACCTTTCAACAAGACTTGCAGATTCCTCTCACCGACCTCACAATCTACGAACGATACGACATCTCTGGAATCACAGAATCAGAGTTTGAACGCGCTAAAACCCTCATTTTTTCTGAACCTCCCATAGAAACTACTTGTACTACATTAAACCTGTCCGCCCTAGACCATCCCATTGCTATTGCACCTACGCTAGGTCAATATGACCAGCGTGCTGATGCTGCAGAGCAATGCCTCTCCATCCTCACCAATCATGATCATAGTACAGTACGTACTGCACGAATCTATGTCTTAAGGGGCCCCCTAACTAAAACACATATAGATACAGCTCGACAATATCTTTTGCAATCTATCGATGCCTATGAAAGCTCCATGGACCTTCCTATAGCGCTAGATATAGTAACACCGGTAGTTCCAGAAACTTCGCACATAGAGGAGTTCACCACCCTGACGAAAATAAAGCTAGAAGAACTCCTTCACTCTATGCAATTGGCCATGACTCTAGAAGACCTACTATGTATTCAAAGGTATTTTCAAAAAGAGCATCGCAACCCAACAGTGACTGAAATTCGTGTATTAGATACCTATTGGTCAGATCATTGTCGCCACACTACATTTAATACCCAATTAACGGAGATTACCTTTGATGAGTCTGCCCTTACCAAGCCGATTCAAAAAACGTATCAAACCTATCTTGAAACAAAACAACAACTGAATCCATCAGCTGATGTAGCACCCACATTAATGGACATGGCCACAATGGCTATGCAAGAACTTCGTCATCAAGGCAAACTAAATCAATTAGATGTGTCGGACGAAATCAATGCGTGCACCATCATTGTTCCGGTGCAGGTGGATGGTAAAAAAGAAGAATGGCTGTTATTGTTCAAAAACGAAACCCATAATCACCCCACTGAAATCGAACCTTTCGGTGGTGCTGCTACTTGTTTAGGTGGCTGTATTCGAGATCCTCTCAGTGGTCGTGCCTATGTATACCAAGCCATGCGTATCACTGGATCTGGTAACCCTTTAGTCTCAAAAGAGCATACTTTGCTCGGTAAATTACCACAATCCTACATCACAACCACAGCTGCCAAAGGTTTTTCTTCCTACGGCAACCAAATTGGCGTTCCTACAGGGGAAGTACGTGAGTATTACCACGACTCCTATCGAGCTAAACGTTTAGAAGTAGGTGCTGTCATCGGTGCTGTCCCGCGATCTCATGTACATCGTGAAAACCCCATCCCCGGAGATCTCATTATCTTACTAGGCGGTAAAACTGGCCGTGATGGCTGTGGCGGTGCTACAGGCTCTTCTAAAATACATACGAAAGACTCTCTCTCTATCTGTGGTGCAGAAGTGCAAAAAGGAAATCCTGTGACAGAACGAAAAATTCAACGCCTATTCCGCAATCCAGAGGTGACACAATCTATCAAGAGATGTAACGACTTTGGAGCAGGCGGTGTAGCCGTTGCTATTGGAGAACTCGCAGATAGCATTCATATATACCTAGATACGATACCTACAAAATACACTGGGCTCACTGGAACAGAGCTAGCCATCTCAGAATCCCAAGAAAGAATGGCTTGCATTATTGATCCTAGCCAATGGAAACGAATCCAATCCTATTGTGCAGAGGAAAATTTGGAGGCTACTATTGTAGGAGAAGTGACAAATACTGGACGCCTAGTGATGGACTTTCAAGGAGAAATTATCGTCAACCTACATCGTCAGTTCTTAGCTACAAATGGAGCTACACAAAGTACTACAGCTCATATCGTATCTCCAAGAACAACTCCCTCTCCTTCGTTTATTACGAATCTATCTTTCCTCTCTACAACAACCAAAGCTTCCATAGAAACACGCTTTCATCAAGCCTTGCAAGATTTGAACAGTACCTCCCAAGAAGGATTACGAGCTATGTTTGACTCTACCGTAGGTGGAAATACAGTACTCTTTCCTTTCAGCGGAACCTATTTGAAAACTCCTGTCCAAGGGATGGTAGCAAAACTTCCTGTATTACAGGGAACTACCACGACTGCTAGTATCATGACTCATGGTTTTGATCCATATCTATCAGAATGGAGTCCTTACCATGGCGCTCAATATGCGGTACTCCTTAGCTTAGCAAAATTAGCCGCTTTAGGAGGAGATATCTCTAAAGCCTATCTAAGTTTTCAAGAATATTTTGAAAAACTCAACAGTCCTATGTCCTGGGGTAAAGTGGTATCTGCTCTGTTGGGCGCCTATGAGGCGCAACACCAATTAGATGTAGCCTCTATTGGTGGCAAAGATTCTATGAGCGGTACATTCCAAGAGATCCATGTGCCACCTACTCTTATTTCTTTTGCCGTCACCACCGAGGAGGTCAACCGCATACTATCTCCCCACTTTCATAAGGCACACCATCACATCCTATTTCTGTATGTACCAGAGCTCTCTGATGGTACACCTAACTGGGCCGCCTTTAAAGCACATTGTAAAACCTTGCGTTCCTTCAATATCACGCAACAAGTGTATAGTGCGTATGTCATAGAACAGGATGGCATCGGACCCGCTACGGTGAAAGCTTGTCTAGGCAATGCCATTGGCTGTGTCTACCATAAAGACGAACTGCAAAGACTAGTTATGGCTGTATCTTCTACGCATAAAAAACGAGAACTAGACCAAACAAGCATAACTCAATCCTGTGCCAATACATCAGAGAATCATAGTTCCAATGCATCAGAGAATGATAGTCCCCATGCTGCTCTAACTCCTGAAGATATGTTGTTCTACCCCTTCCGTGGTTCCTTCCTCATAGAGGTGGATACTGTGACAACTCAGGCATTAAGGCACTTACCTCACATATACCATATTGGCACTACACAGGAAGACCCTTCTATTGTGATGGGAGATACCACTATCTCATTAGATGACTTAACCAATTCCTATGAAAGCACCTTAGCATCTATCTTTCCTATCTACGCAAAAGAAAAAAACTTCGGCGATACCAGTACCTCTGCTGACAGCAAACTACTACACACTACACAAAGCAAACCATGTAGTAAGTATACTTCTCTATCTCATCCTAAAGTGCTGATTCCTGTATTCCCTGGCACCAATTGTGAATATGAATCTGCACGGGCTTTCACAGAGCATGGTGCCAAGATAGAAACTCTTGTCATTCGCAATCGAAGCAGTCAAGAATTACAAGAATCTATTCAAGCCTTAAAACGCAGTATAGACAGTGCTCAAATTGTATGTTTCCCTGGTGGTTTTAGTTGCGGTGATGAACCAGCTGGATCTGGCAAATTTATAGCTACCCTGTTTCACAATCCATACTTGCAAGAATCTTTAGAAAATCTATTATACAAGCGTGATGGTTTAGTGCTTGGTATATGCAATGGATTTCAAGCACTAATTAAGCTTGGATTAGTCCCAACAGGCCATATCCAACCATTGGAGAAAACCAGTCCTACCTTAACGTACAATACAATAGGACGTCACATTTCTACGATAGTCCATACTAAGGTTGTATCCACAAATTCACCATGGCTCAGTGCTTGTCACATAGGCGACATCTACACAGTCCCTATTTCTCATGGAGAAGGTCGTTTACTGGCTACAACAGAACAAGTAGAAGAACTCTATACTCAGGGGCAAGTTGCCACACAATATGTAGACCTAGTGGGTAATACTACCTATGATCCACAATGGAACCCTAACCAATCTATAGGTGCTGTAGAAGGATTATTAAGCCCTGATGGTAGAGTATTAGGGAAAATGGCTCATATAGAACGCCTGGGCCATGGTATACATAAAAATATCAATGGTAACCTTGTAATGCCTATTTTTGCATCAGGCGTGCACTACTTTATAGATTAGTACTCTCGCTCGGTAACCTAAGTCCAAACTATAAAAAAACTGAAAAACACAAATAGAGGAAGATGGAGTAAAAGCATCCATCTTCCTCTATCGTTATATGGCTTTACAAAAAAGAGGCTATGACAACATGTAACACATGGTATCATAGCCCTTTATATATGATATATGATGTATGAATTATAATTAACCCACTTCTGGTTCTAACAAACCATATTTGCCATCATGTCGACGATATACAACGTTCATGATTTCAGTATCTTCATTGAAGAACATAAAGAAGTCATGTTCCAATAGATTCATTTGTAAAATTGCTTCTTCCACGCTCATAGGACGTACAGTAAAGTTTTTGCGACGTACTACTTCTAATTCCTTTTCTTCTGGAATCGCTTCCACAGGTGTCACATCTACATGGAATCCAGTTTCTTTACGGAATCGTTTCGCTAACCGTGTTTTATGTTTATGGATTTGACGAACAATTTTATCCACCACTAAATCGATAGCAGCATACATATCTAAGTGACTCTCTACACCACGCAATACTACGCTTTCTACAAAACATGTCACTTCTACTTTACGCTCTTCTTTTTCTAAAGATAACACAACTTGAACCGTAACTGGTGTTTCAAAATAACGGGATAACTTTTCCAACCGTTTTTCAATATATTCACGCAAGGCAGCTGTCACTTCAAGATTTTTTCCTCTTACAGATACTTTCATAGTCGTCACCCTTTCTGTGTAACATATAGTGTTGCTATATGTATATAATTCTACATGAAAGTATGAAAACCCTTTTTTATTTTTCTATATTTTTTCTACATTTAGTGAAAGTAAAAAAACTTAGGGACCCTATTTAGGAATCCCTAAGCTTTGTTCATAAATTATGCTTTATATACGTTAGCCGCTTGAAGACCACGGTTGCCATCTACGATTTCAAATTCTACTTGTTGTCCTTCGGATAAAGACTTAAAGCCATCTTCTTGGATTGCAGAAAAATGAACGAATACATCGCTGCCATCTTCTCTTTCAATAAAGCCATAACCTTTTTCTGCACTGAACCATTTTACTTTCCCAAGCATGATAATTCCTCCTACCTTTAATACTGCAAGCGATTTAGAGTATCTAAATCTTGCTTTCATGTTATCACTATATATGTATGATGTCAATCAAAATATCACTTTATTTTCAAGTATATAACATATCGATATAATTTAACGAAACTATTAATCAATTATTTCATTCTATACTAATAAGATAAACATTTAGGGTATATTTTACGCTTTATATATACATTATATTTTTCAATTTATATTCACATTATACCTTATTTTTATAAATCTATGAATAATGTCAATTATCAAGATTAAATTTATATATTTTATTCATATCGTTGTATTTATTCTATATGCGCATCATTTTAATAATTATTTTATTTTATAAACAACTATGAAAC
>NZ_RQVG01000015.1:0-16995 GCF_003992195.1 Veillonella sp. 3627
TAAAAAATACATATCAAAAACCAATATTTAAAACACAAACAAAAAAAAAAAATAAAAATAAAAACCCCCCAACCCCCCCCCCCCGCATTTCTATTAGTTATATCACATATAACTGTCTATTATTTTCAAAATTATTTTCATTTACTTATACAGCTTTATCTTCAATTTTCATCCATATATAGCTTGAGGTCACAATAGAAAATACTCTTTCTCTATACAAAATAATTTGAGCCTCTAGTCGCCATAGATACTAGTATGTAATTTATATCTTTTCTGATATACTTATAACTATATAACTATGCAAACTACTACTCATAGCAACTGATGAGTACTACTATAACATCCCAGAGAATAAAGGAGTTTTTATGCGATACAACACACGAATGACTAAAGAGCAGGCCAAAGAAATCTACGCTGACTTAGGGTATTTATCTCAGCCCTTTCCGTATGCATCTGCTCCATTCCTTGAAAGTTACGCTCGTCTATTAGGACTTTCACCGGCCCCTGCTAGCAAAGCTCGCATTTTGGAAATCGGATCTTCATACGGAGGAAATTTGATATCTCAAGCTTTGTTCTATCCGCAGGCGACTTTCACAGGCATCGAAATTGCCCCCACCCAAGTTAGTGTAGGCAAGACCTATATTGACCAATTGAGCATCACCAATCTTGACTTATTAGAAGGTGATGTGAATGAAAGCCACGACCACCTCGGTACCTACCATTACATCATCGCTCATGGTTTTTATTCTTGGGTAGACGAGGAAACGAAAGACAATTTTCTTCGCTTCTGCAAAGAGCATCTAGCAGAGAACGGTATCTTGTATATGTCCTATAACACCTACCCAGGTTGGCATAAGATGGACAGTGTGCGTGCCCTTTTAGAGTTTGCCAACAAAGATATCGACACATTAAACCATCGCGAAAAAGTGCGCCACGGTAAAACAGTAGCGAGCAAGCTAGGCGCTCTCATGCTTGAATACGATACGGTAAAAAACCAACAGACATCATTTTTACAGTCCTTACGTCAAACATTGCAAAAACAAGATTGCTACATTGGCCATGACCATTTAGAGCCAGTGAACACACCAGTATACTTTCACCAATGCATGGACCATATGGCAGAGCATGGATTCACCTACCTCTGCGACTGCGATCTAAATTTATCATTCCCTACTGTGTATGACGAAACATTGCGCACGCAATTACAAGAGCTAGCTCCACATGACCCATTGGCACGAGAACAGTACATCGATTTCATGCTGAACACGGCATTCCGCAAATCCTTATTCACCCACAAGGGGGCTACTCCAAAACGTATCACCGAAACATCTGTGACAGATGCCGGATTCCAACACACCTTGGAGCAATTCCTATTCACCCTACGCATTCCATCAGAGCATTTAGAGCCAATATTTGAAGACTTGGCGAAAGGGATGGCAATTTCTGTAGCAGACAATAACCATATTCATGAAAATACGATAGAGGCTAATACTGCTCATGTACATGCGAAAGATACCAATACAAATTCCGCAAATACGTCTACGGATAGTTCAAACAAAACAGATGACAGCGAATCTGTAGCTAAGAGCTTAGCAAATCTGTTCCAACAAGAAGGCCCTCATTTCTATGTAAAAAACAACACAATAGTGACTTATACAGGAGAACATGCAATCCCTGACATGTGCTTACCATTGTTCTATCAATTCTTAGTAGAACACATCATTCAAGGTGGTATCAGCCTGTCCGTGTTGGAAACAGAGCATCCATTCAAACATCATATTTTTGAAGAAAAGAAAAGCTATATCCCTGAGCGATACATTCCATTCGTAGAGATTATGCCTCAAGAAGGCGTGAACGCCTATATCTATCCTGGTAATCGCTACAATGATCCTATTTCCGATTTTAACGAAGAAGATTTAGAGTTCATGAAACTCCTCAGCAAGCCGACCACAAAGCACGATGTGATGTGCAAAATCTACGAGGCCATGACAGAAGAATCCATCAGCCCTCTAGCCTTACAACAATCCAATAAATACACTATGATTCTTGCGTTCTACGAAGAAATGATTCGTCGTATGGAATACTTTGGATTCTTGGAAGTAGAAGAAACACAGTTTAGTTAATCTATGACACTGCAACGTCAACTACGGCACTCTATCCTGGCTATTAGTAAGATCAACCACATACAATCCTAGCAAGAAAATCATCCGTTCTATGATGCTATCCTGCTATTAGCAATATGCATCATATACTATGGTGATTTAAAATCAACCTATACCAAAACAGCGACTCCATCCCACGGGACAGAGTCGCTGTTTTCCATATACAAGCAAAAAAGGCTGCAACAGAATGAGTGAAACTCATCCTATCACAACCAGATTGCGTTTGATTATACAAGCTCAAGAATAGCCAATGGAGCTGCATCGCCTTTACGAAGGCCAAGTTTGATTACACGAGTGTAACCACCGTTGCGCTCAGCATATTTTGGAGCAATTTCATCAAATAATTTTTTTACTGCATCTTCGTTCATAAGAAAAGCAAGAACTTGACGACGAGCATGTAAGTCGCCACGTTTGCCTAATGTAATCATTTCATCAACATATTTGCGAAGCTCTTTTGCTTTTGCTTCTGTTGTTTCAATGCGTTCATGTACGAAGAGAGATGTTACCATACCGCGGAACAACGCTTTACGAGCGGAACTGTTGCGGCCTAATTTTCTGTATGCCATTAGTCTTTCTCCTCTTATTCGCTTTGAGATGTTAAGGAATCATTACTCTCATTGTAAGATTGTAATTTCTCTAGAATTTCTTCTACAGATTTTTTCCCTAAATTGCGGATTTTTCCTAATTCGTCTTCTGTTTTACCAGTTAAGTCACCGATAGTATGAATGTTAGCACGTTTCAAACAATTGAAAGCACGAACAGACAACTCAAGATCTTCAATAGGAATTGTCGTTGGTCCCTTAGGTTCAGCATCAATATCGCCACCTTCTTGACCATTTGCACTTGTTAATTCTGCTTCACTTTCCCCTACATTAATCATATCATGAGAATGAGCTAGTCGAGTAAAGTTTCCTAGATAGGAAATCATGATTGCTGCAGATTTAGCAATTGCATCAGATGCTGTAATAGAACCATTTGTCCAAACTTCTAAAGTAAGCTTATCAAAGTCCATTTCGTTGCCCACGCGGACATCGCTGACTTCATATTTTGCTCTTAGAATTGGCGAGAAGATAGAGTCAATTGGAATTTGACCAATCATATCATCTTCACGTTTATTCTTAGTAGATGGTACATATCCTTTACCGCGTTCGATACGCACATCCATTACAAGATGAGCTGCTTCATCCATTGTAGCAATTACCAATTCTGGATTTAAGACTTCGACTTCAGGAGGCATGAATTGAATCAAGTCACCTGCTGTTAATACTCCATCTTTACGAACATCGATATGTACATCCATCGGTACAGGTGCTTCATCTTCAAGACGAATGCACAACTGTTTAAGGTTCAGAATAATATCGGATACATCCTCACGAACACCTTCAATCGTAGAGAACTCATGAAGTACTCCGTCAATCTTGATGGAAGTAATTGCTGCTCCATCTAAGGATGAAAGCAAAATGCGACGCAAGCTATTACCGAGAGTAATACCATAACCACGATCCAATGGCTCGCATACGAATTTACCGTAGCGGCCATCTTCTGTCATTACTACTTTCTCGATTCTAAGTTTTTTTTCTTCGCTCATCAGGTATACCCTCCTCTAAAACTTGTCACTTTTCTAAGTATATAGCTCAGATTATACGCGACGACGTTTTGGAGGACGACAGCCGTTATGAGGAATTGGAGTCACATCTTTAATGCTTGTTACTTCAAGACCAGCTGCTTGCAACGCACGAATCGCTGCTTCACGACCAGATCCTGGACCTTTAACAAATACTTCTACAGTGCGAAGACCGTGTTCCATAGCTGCTTTTGCCGCTTGTTCAGCTGCCATTTGTGCTGCAAATGGAGTGGATTTACGGGAACCACGGAAACCTAGACCACCAGCAGATGCCCAAGAAAGAGCATTACCGTTTACGTCTGTTACTGTAACGATAGTGTTGTTAAAAGTGGAGCGAATATGCGCTGCACCAGATTCGATATGTTTCTTTTCTTTTCTTTTGGATCTAACTGTTTTCTTAGCCACAATATCCCTCCTTTATTATTTCTTCTTACCTGCGATTGCTTTACGAGGACCCTTACGAGTACGAGCATTTGTCTTCGTACGTTGACCACGACATGGAAGTCCCATACGATGACGTTTACCGCGATAGGAGTTGATTTCAATTAAGCGTTTAATGTTAAGTGCTTCTTCACGACGAAGATCACCTTCTACTTTATACTCTGCATCAAGAAGTTCACGGATTTTAGCTACTTCATCTTCACTTAAATCACGAACGCGAGTATCTGGGTTGATACCAGTTTTTGCTAATACTTCTTTAGAAAGAGTAAGACCGATACCGTAAATATAAGTTAAACCAATTTCCACACGTTTGTCACGTGGTAAATCTACACCGGCTATACGTGCCATCTATTCATCCACCTCCTATCAATTATCCTTGTTTTTGTTTATGTTTTGGGTTTTCGCAAATAACCATTACACGGCCTTTACGTTTAATAATTTTACATTTTTCGCATATCTTTTTAACTGATGGTTTAACCTTCATAAGTACCTCCTTTGTGGATCCTATGCTTACTTAAAGCGATAGGTGATGCGACCACGGCTTAAGTCATATGGTGTCAGTTCCATAGTAACTTTATCACCAGGAAGGATACGGATAAAATTCATACGCATTTTACCTGACACATGAGCCAAAACCACATGCCCATTTTCCAATTCAACTTGGAACATAGCATTTGGTAGTGCCTCAACGACCGTACCTTCCACTTCAATAACGTCTTCTTTTGACATATCTTTTATCCTCCGGTTACTGGTTATTGTATTAACCTCGGTGTATCACGCATAGTAAGTATTTCAGTACCATTTTCAGTAATGGCAATGGTATGTTCAAAGTGAGCAGCTGGCTTACGGTCCATTGTGACCGCAGTCCAGTTGTCTTCAAGAACTCTTACTTTGTGCGTGCCCATAGTAATCATTGGCTCAATACAGATGACCATTCCTGGTCTAAGTTCTGGACCTTTGCCCTTAGTACCATAATTTGGAACTTGTGGATCTTCATGCATACTTTTTCCTAAACCATGTCCTACAAAATCTCGCACAACACCATATCTATGACGTTCTGCATGAGATTGTACGGCATGGGAAATATCTCCTACATGATTACCCGCTACAGCTTGTTCAATCCCTTTGAAAAGACATTCCTCTGTAACTTTTAGTAATGCATAGACTTTAGGACTTACTTCTCCTACTGGAACAGTAATAGCAGAATCCCCATGATATCCATTAATAGATGATACTAAATCAATGCTGATGACATCGCCATCTTTTAGTATACGAGATGCACTTGGAATCCCATGTACCACTTCATGATTTATGGAAGCACAGATAGTTGCTGGATACCCATAGTAACCAATGCAGCTTGGAACTCCTCCATGACTGCGAATATATTCTTCGGCAAATTGGTCTAACTCAAGCGTTGAAACACCCGGCTTTACTAGTTTAGCAAGCTCGGTTAACGTTGCTGCTGTCAGTTGAGATGCCTTTCGGATATGCTCAATTTCTTCGGGCGATTTAAAAATAATCATTGATTATTTCTCCAAAGCCGTAACGATATTTGCAAATACTGTGTCCACATCCTGTAAGCCGTTGATTTCTACATATTGACCACTATTACGATAGTAATCGATCAATGGTTTAGTAGACTCTTCGTATACAGCAAGACGTTTCTGTACTGTTTCCGGTTTGTCATCATCACGATTTTCAAGACGTGCTCTTTCACTGATGCGTCGAACCAACTCTTCAGAGGGAACACTTAAATTAAGTACAGCATCAAGAACGATGTTCATTTCTTTTAAAATCGCATCCAAAGAAACAGCTTGTGCTGTTGTTCGAGGGAAGCCATCTAAAATGAAACCTTGTTTACAGTCATCCTTGGACAAGCGTTCACGAACGATGCCAATGGTAACGCTATCTGGAACTAATTGTCCAGCATCCATATATTTCTTAGCTTCTAATCCTAATGGAGTAGATTCTTTTACAGCGGCACGGAACATGTCACCTGTAGAAATTTGAGGGATACCATATTTTTCAATCAGACGAGCTGCCTGCGTGCCTTTACCAGCACCTGGAGGTCCCATTAATAAAATATACATATCATAATCTCCTATTTCACAAAGCCCTTATATTGGCGTGTTAATACTAAAGATTCTACTTGTTGCATTGTATCTAATGCTACGCCCACCACGATAAGTAGTGCTGTACCACCAAAGTACACACCTTGAATACCTGTCAATCCACCAATCATATTTGGTAAGATTGCAACGAAAGCTAAGAAAAATGCACCTACTAATGTAATTCGAGTCATTACTCGGTCTACATAGTCAGCAGTCGGTTTTCCTGGGCGAATACCTGGGATAAAACCACCGTGTTTTTTCATATTATCTGCCATATCCGTAATATTGATTGAGATAGCTGTATAGAAGTATGTAAAAAATAAAATCAACACAGCATACAAAATAGTTTGTATCGGCGTTCCCCATTGGAAATAACTTGCAACTGTTTGTACCCAAGGTACTTGTACAAATTGTGCCAATGTGGCTGGGAACATCAATATGGATGACGCAAAGATAATTGGGATAACCCCTGCTTGATTGACTTTCAACGGCAGGAATGTTGAGTGACCACCATACATTTTTCGTCCTACTACGCGTTTAGCATATTGAATAGGAATTCGACGTTGGCCTTGTGTCACAGCAATTACAAGAACGATCATAGCTACCGCAATGATAGCAAATAGAATCGCTTGAAATACATTAATTGTACCTACTTGTAGGTACTGGTAAATGGTTTGAACCCCATCAGGGAATCGCGCCACGATACCAGCAAAGATAATGAGAGAAATACCATTACCTATGCCATGAGCTGTAATTTGTTCTCCTACCCACATCAAGAAACATGTTCCTGCTGTCAAAATAATAGAGATTAGAATTACAGACATGAAGCTATTATCAATAAGTGCGTTGCTAGCACGTAATGCATAAGTCATACCAAAGGCTTGAATAAAGCCAAGAATTACTGTACCATAACGTGTTACTTTAGCAATTTTTTTACGCCCTTCTTCTCCATCTTTACTCCATGCTTCAAATGTTGGTACTACCGCTCCTAACAATTGCATAATGATTGATGCATTGATATAAGGAGTAATACTCATTGCAAAGATAGAGAACTTACTTAACGCACCACCGGCGAACAAATCTAGTAAACCAAATAAGTTACCACTGGTGAATAAGCTTTCAATAACAGATGCCTCTACGCCAGGTACCGGAATATGGATACCTAAGCGAAAGACAATGAACATAAGTAATGTATAAACTACTTTGTTGCGTAATTCCGTTACTTTTGTGATATTCAAGAGGCTATCTAGCACCCTAGATCACCTCTACTTTTCCACCTGCTGCTTCGATTTTTTCTACTGCAGATTTTGTAAATCCGTTAGCGATAACAGTTAATTTACGTTCTAAAGTTCCGTTACCAAGGATACGGATACCATCACGTACGTTTTTCAAAATACCAGCTTCAATAAGAGCTACTGGATCTACAGTTGCACCGTCTTCAAAACGATTCAATTGAGATACATTAACTTCTGCATATTGAAGTGCAAAGATATTTTTGAAACCACGTTTTGGTAAACGACGATAAAGAGGCATTTGGCCACCTTCGAAGCCAGTGCGCACACCGCCACCACTACGAGAATTTTGACCTTTTTGACCACGACCGGAAGTTTTACCTAAACCGGATCCAAGACCACGACCTACACGAGTACGAGTTTTTTTGGAACCTGCAGCCGGAGCTAATTCATGAAGTTTCATTCGTGCACCTCCTTATCTATTATACTTCTTCTACTTTTACTAAATGTCTAACTTTATGAAGCATACCTTCGATTTGAGGTGTCACTTCTTTAACTACTTGGGAGTTAGTTTTTTTCAATCCAAGAGCTTTAACAGTCGCACGTTGATCTGCAGGACGACCGATTAAGCTTTTTGTTAATGTTACTTTAACTTGTGCCATTATTGGTCTCCTTATTAACCGTAAATTTCTTCAAGAGTTTTGCCACGAAGTGCAGCCACGTCTTGAGCTCGTTTTAATTGAGCTAAACCTTCTAGTGTTGCGCGAACCATGTTGTTAGGATTAGAAGATCCTAAGGATTTAGTCAAGATGTTACGAACACCAACTAATTCCAATACGGCACGCACTGGGCCACCAGCGATAACTCCAGTACCTTCTGCAGCTGGTTTCAAGAATACACGACCTGCGCCGAATGTTCCTGTAACTGTATGAGGGATTGTACCATTTTTAATAACAACATGAATAAGGTTTTTCTTAGCATCATCAATGCCTTTACGGATTGCATCAGGTACTTCCGCAGCTTTACCTAAGCCAACACCTACATGACCGTTGCCGTCACCAACAACTACAAGGGCGCTGAAGGAAAAACGACGACCACCTTTAACAACTTTGGCTACGCGGTTGATGAATACTACTCTTTCTTTAAGATCAAGAGTTGTGTAATCAATTCTTGCCATGTCTATAGTTCCTCCTTCTTAGAATTTTAAGCCTGCTTCACGAGCACCTTCTGCAAGGGCTGCTACACGACCATGATAAATGTAACCACCGCGGTCAAATACTACTGTATCGATACCTGCAGCAATTGCTTTTTTCGCAACAGCTTCACCAACTGCTTTAGCAGCAGCTACGTTACCGCCGTAGGAAAGATTTAATTCTTTATCTTGAGAGCTAGCAGATACTAATGTTTTGCCAGCTACGTCATCAATGACTTGAGCATAAATATTGCTTAAAGAACGATATACGTTCAAGCGAGGACGTGCAGCCGTACCGGAAATGTGACGACGTAAACGTAAATGACGTTTTGCACGAGCAATTTTGCGTTTGGATGTTCCTGCCAAGATGTCCACTCCTTTCTAATGTAAACTGTTATTACTTACCTTTAGCGCCAGCTTTACCTGCTTTACGACGAACAACTTCGCCTTCGTAACGGATACCTTTACCTTTGTAAGGTTCTGGTTTTCTCCATTTACGAATATCAGCTGCTACTGCACCAACAACTTCTTTGTCAGCACCAGAAACAACGATTTTATTAGGAGCTGGGACATCGATTGTAATACCAGCAGGAGCTTCCATCTCTACTGGATGGGAGAAGCCCAATGTTAAAGCAAGTTTGTTACCTTGCTTAGCCGCTCTGTAACCAACGCCATTGATTTCTAAAGTTTTAGTAAAGCCTTCATGTACGCCTGTTACCATATTTGCAACAAGAGCACGAGTTAAACCGTGTAAAGAACGGTGTTCTTTTCCATCGCTAGGACGAGTTACTGTGATTACATTTTCTTCAACAGCAATGTTAATATCCGGATGGAAAGTACGAGTTAATTCACCTTTTGCACCCTTAACTGTTAACGTATTCTCGTTTTGAGATACTGTTACGCCAGCTGGGATCTCGATAGGCATTCTACCGACACGTGACATTCTTTCTACCTCCTATTGCTATGATTACCAAACGTAAGCGATTACTTCGCCACCTAAGCCTTCTTTACGAGCTTGTTTGTCGCTCATAATGCCTTTAGATGTAGAAATAACTGCAATACCTAAACCACCAAGTACGCGAGGAAGTTCTTCCTTTTTCGCGTATACACGTAGACCTGGTTTAGAGATACGTTTAATACCGGTAATTACTTTTTCATTATTAGAACCATATTTCAATGTTACTTTTAAAGTAGCATGTTTTTCATTTTCAATTGTTTCAACTTCCTTAACGAAACCTTCGTCTTTAAGGATAGCTAAAACAGCAGCCTTCATTTTAGAAGCAGGGATTTCAACTGTTTCATGAAGTGCAGAGTTTGCATTACGGATGCGAGTCAGCATATCCGCAATCGGATCTGTCATTACCATCTTCTAAAAACCTCCTCTCGTTATCCTATTACCAACTAGCTTTTTTCACGCCAGGGATTTGTCCTTTGTACGCCAATTCACGGAACGCAATACGGCTAATACCGAATTTGCGTATATAACCATGAGGACGACCTGTTAAGTTGCAACGGTTGTGCAAGCGTGTTGGGGATGCGTTGGCAGGTAATTTGGATAAACCTTCATAATCGCCTGCTGCTTTTAACGCTTCGCGTTTTGCTGCATATTTTGCAACGATACGTGCACGTTTTTTCTCACGTTCGATCATAGATTTTTTAGCCATCTATCGTTTCCTCCTAATTATTTTTCAAAAGGCATGCCGAATTGTGCCAATAATTCACGAGCTTCTTCGTCAGTATTAGCTGTTGTTACGAAGATAATATCCATACCTGTTACTCGTTCTACTTGATCGTATTCGATTTCAGGGAAGATTAATTGCTCTTTTAGGCCCAATGCATAGTTACCACGACCATCAAACGCTTTAGCGCTGATACCACGGAAGTCACGCACGCGAGGCAATGCCGCATTAATCAATTTATCGAGGAATTCATACATGCGTTCGCCACGAAGAGTTACTTTTGTGCCAAGAGGCATACCTTCACGAACTTTAAAGTTCGCAATGGATTTTTTCGCGCGAGTTACGACTGGTTTTTGACCAGCGATAATTTCTAAATCTTTAACAGCTGCGTCCAATGCTTTGGAGTTACCAACAGCATCGCCTACGCCGATATTGATTACGATTTTTTCTAATTTAGGAATTTCCATTACGTTGCCATATTGGAATTTCTCTTGTAAAGCCTTCTTAATTTCAGAAGTATATTTTTCTTGTAAACGAGACATTTTGTAAAAGACCTCCTTTCCTTATCAATTAAAGTTTAGCGCCACTTTTAACAGCTACACGAACTAAAGAACCATTTTCCTCAACTTTTTTAGTACGAGTTGGAACTTTTTGTTCAGGATCTAACACCATTACATTGGATACATGGATTGTACCTTCTTTTTCAATGATGCCACCTTGAGGGTTCGCTTGGCTAGGTTTTGTATGACGTTTAACTAGGTTAAGACCTTTTACAGTTACTCTTTCTTTTTTGATATCAACAGCGATGATTTCGCCTTGTTTACCTTTTTCCTTGCCGGAGATAACAACAACTGTATCACCTTTTTTAACATGTAGTTTTTGGGACATGTTGAGCTCCTCCTTCTTATAACACTTCTGGAGCAAGGGAGATAATTTTCATGAAATCTTTTTCACGAAGTTCTCTTGCTACAGGTCCGAAAATACGAGTTCCGCGAGGGCTTTTGTCGTCTTTAATAACTACAGCAGCGTTCTCATCGAAACGGATATAGGAACCATCTTGACGACGGATGCCTTTTTTAGAACGAACAATAACGGCTTTTACAACGTCGCCTTTCTTGACAACGCCACCGGGTGATGCATCTTTTACAGAAGCAACGATTACGTCACCAATATTGCCAAATTTACGGTAAGAACCGCCCATCACTTGGATGCACATAATGCGTTTCGCACCAGTGTTATCGGCAACATTCAAAATTGTTTGTTGCTGGATCATGACTTTTCCTCCTTACATCACTGATTATTTTTGTCTTTCAATAATTTCTACAACTCTCCAACGTTTATCTTTAGATAATGGACGAGTTTCTACGATTTTTACGATATCGCCAACTAAGCATTCGTTATTTTCATCATGAGCTTTAAAACGTTTGCTTGTTACCATTGGCTTGCTATATAATTCGTGAGGTACTTTACGATCGATTTGTACAACAACTGTTTTGTCCATTTTGTTGCTTACAACTTTACCTACACGTGCTTTTCGTACATTTCTTACTTCTGCCACGACTTTAAGCCTCCTATTCAATCCAAACAAAATTTGTTATTATGCGTTACCTTTAATTTCTTCTTCTCGTTGTACAGTTTTGATACGAGCGATAGTTTTTTTAACTTCACGGATACGCATTGGATTTTCTAATTGACCAGTAGCGAGTTGAAAACGTAGGTTAAACAACTCTTCTTTCAATTCGGAAACTTTAGTGTTCAACTCGGCAGCGCTCAAATTGCGAATGTCATTAACCTTCATTTACGTCACCACCCAATTCTTTACCCTTAACAACGAACTTCGTTTTGATTGGAAGTTTATGGCTTGCAAGACGCATAGCTTCGCGAGCCACTACTTCTGGAACGCCGTTCATTTCAAACATTACACGTCCTGGGCGAACTACTGCTACCCATTTTTCTGGAGAACCTTTACCGGAACCCATACGAACGCCTGCTGGTTTTGCAGTGATTGGTTTATCAGGGAAAATTTTAATCCAAACTTTACCACCACGTTTAATGTAACGTGTCATAGCAATACGGGCTGCTTCGATTTGACGGTTTGTGATCCAAGATGGCTCTAATGCTACTAAACCGAAATCACCATGAGCAACTTTGTTACCACGCATTGCACGGCCTTTCATACGACCGCGGAATTGTTTACGATGTTTTACGCGCTTTGGAATTAGCATTAGTTGTCACCTTCTTCCTTTTTAGATGTTTGTTTAGCTTCTGGCAAAACTTCACCTTTGTAGATCCATACTTTAATACCGATGCAACCATATGTTGTATGTGCTTCTGCTGTTGCATAGTCGATATTTGCGCGAAGTGTATGAAGTGGAATGGAACCTTCACGGTAAGATTCGCTACGAGCGATCTCTGCACCGCCAAGACGACCGGATACCATTACTTTGATACCGTTAGCGCCTAAACGCATAGTGCGACCTACTGCTTGTTTCATTGCACGACGGAAGCTTACACGGCGTTCCAATTGACTAGCAATGCTTTCAGCAACAAGTTGAGCTTCCATGTCTACTTGTTTAATTTCAGCAATGTTTACATCGATTTGTTTATCTGTAAAACGTTTTAACTCTTTACGGATATCTTCGATACCTTGTCCACCTTTACCAATAACCATACCTGGTTTAGCTGTGTGGATAGTTACTTTAATACGTTTATTTGTACGCTCAATTTCAATGCGGGAAATACCAGCAATGAAAAGTGTTTTCTTCAAGAAAGTACGAATTTTTACGTCTTCATGAAGGTTAGATGCGAAATCTTTATCAGCATACCATTTTGCGTCCCAATCTTTTACGATACCAACACGCAAGCCATGTGGATTTACTTTTTGACCCACTCTGTTTCCCTCCTTCGATTAAGCTCTTTCTTTAACAACTACTGTTACGTGGCTAGAACGTTTCAAAATTTTGAAAGCCTGTCCACGGGAACGAGGATGAATGCGTTTCATTGTTGGGCCTTGATCAACAAAGATCTCGGACACATAAAGATTATCTACATTCATATCAAAATTGTGTTCTGCATTTGCAATAGCAGATGTCAAAACTTTAGTTACTACATCGGCGCCAACTTTCGGAGTAAACTTCAAGATGGCAAATGCTTCGCCGATGTTTTTACCGCGCACTAAATCTGCAACGATGCGGATTTTACGAGGCGCAATACGAATATGTCTAGCGATTGCTTTTGCTTCCATGTTAAATCCTCCTATTTTCTGCCTGTAGATTTTTCGTCCTTACCATGACCTTTATAAGTACGTGTAGGAGCGAACTCACCTAATTTATGACCTACCATATCTTCTGTAATGAATACAGGTACATGTTTGCGACCATCATGCACAGCAATCGTATGGCCTACAAATTGTGGGAAAATAGTAGATGCACGGGACCAGGTTTTTACTACTTTTTTATCATTAGTTTCATTTAAGGCATCAATTTTTTTCAGAAGAGATTCTGCAACAAAAGGGCCTTTTTTAATTGATCTGGACACTGTTATATCTCCTTCCTATATCCTATTTTGTACGACGTTTAACGATTAACTTGCTAGAAGCTTTTTTCTTGTCGCGAGTTTTAACGCCATGAGCTGGTTTACCCCAAGGTGTAACAGGATGTTTACGACCAACTGGAGATTTACCTTCACCACCACCATGAGGATGGTCACAAGGGTTCATTGTAACCCCGCGGTTGCCAGGACGAATGCCTAACCAACGTTGACGGCCAGCTTTACCAATAGTGATATTTTCATGGTCAATGTTAGATACAACACCTACTGTAGCACGGCATTCTACGCGTACACGACGAAGTTCACCAGATGGTAAACGAAGTAATGCATAGTTGCCTTCTTTCGCCATTAATTGAGCGGAAGTACCAGCAGAACGAACGATTTGTCCGCCTTTACCGATTTTCATTTCGATGTTGTGTACTTGAGTACCTAATGGGATATTAGCCAATGGTAATGCATTACCTGGTTTAATATCGGATTCAGGACCGGAGTAAACTACATCACCCACTTTAAGACCATGTGGAGCAATGATATAACGTTTTTCACCATCTGCATAGTTTAACAATGCAATACGAGCACTACGGTTAGGATCGTATTCGATTGTAGCTACGCGAGCTGGGATATTATCTTTAGTACGTTTGAAGTCAATAATACGGTATTGACGTTTATGACCGCCACCTTGATGACGTACTGTCATTTTACCAGTGTTATTACGACCACCTTTAGAAGTTACTTTTGCGAGCAAGGATTTTTCAGGTTTGCTTGCTGTAATTTCAGTAAAGGCAGACACTGTCATAAACCGACGACCAGCGGAGTACGGTTTAAATGATTTAATTGCCATTATTGGGCCTCCTTACTAGACTCTTATACACCTTCAAATAATTCAATAGTTTCGCCAGCTTTTAGAGTTACGATAGCTTTTTTATAATCGCTACGTTTACCCATTGTGCGACCCATGCGTTTAGTTTTTCCTAATACACGGATAGTGGCTACTTTTTCTACTTTTACGTTGAAGATAGATTCAACAGCTTTACGGATTTCTACTTTGTTCGCATTCAAAGGAACTTGGAAAGTGTATTTGTTTTCTTGCATTAACAAAGTTGTTTTTTCTGTAATGATTGGACGAATTAATACATCAAATTTGTTCATTATCCAAGCACCTCCTCAATTTTTGCAATAGCACCTTCAGCGATGAAGAGTTTGTCGTGATGCAATAAATCGAAGATATTAATGTTCGTGTATGGAAGAGCTTTCACACCTTGAATGTTACGAGCAGATAATTCCACATTTACATCACCATCAGTGATGAAAAGAACTTTTGCGTCACCTACTTGGAAGTTATTAAGAATGTTTAATACTTCTTTAGTTTTTGGTGCAGCTAATTTCAATTCGTCGATTACGAACAATTCGCTGTTATTTACTTTATCAGATAATGCAGATTTAACTGCTAAGCGTCTAGCTTTACGAGGCATAGCTTTATAGTAGCTACGTGGTTGTGGACCAAAAGTGATACCACCACCTACCCAAATTGGGGAACGGCTAGAACCAGCACGAGCACGGCCTGTACCTTTTTGTCTCCAAGGTTTTTTACCGCCACCGCGTACTTCTCCTCGAGTTTTAGTTGCATGTGTACCAAGTCGTTCGTTAGACAATTGACGAACTACGGCTTGATGCATAACAGCAGCGTTTACTTCAACACCGAATACTGCATCATTCAACTGGATTTCGCCGACTTTAGCGCCGGACATGTTGTATTTAGTTACTGTTGGCATTATGTATCCTCCTTTCGACAATTAGTTATTTAACAGGTTTTACTGTGTTGCGAACCATCACTAGGCTACCTTTAGCACCAGGGATGCCACCTTTGATTAATAAAAGGTTACGTTCAGTATCAACTTTTACAACAGATAGACGTTGTACAGTAACTCTGCCACCACCCATTTGTCCAGGAAGTTTTTTACCTTTAAATACTTTACCGCCGCCACCGGAGATCATTGGACCGATGGAACCTGGTTCACGATGAGATTTGGAACCATGAGTTTCAGGACCACGGCTAAAGTTATGACGCTTAATTGTACCAGCGAAACCTTTACCTTTACCTGTACCCACAACATCTACTAGCTCACCTTCTGCGAAGATATCAGCTGCCAGAGTTTGGCCCACTGTGTAATCAGTTGCTTCAGCAAGGCGAAGTTCACGAAGATATTTAACTGGCGCAACGCCGGCTTTATCGAACTGGCCTTTTACAGGTTTAGTTAAATGTTTTTCTTTAATGGAACCGTATCCAAGCTGTACTGCATTGTAACCGTCGGATTCAACAGTTTTTACTTGCACTACTACGCTAGGTGTAGTTTCCACTACAGTGACAGGAACTAGTTTGCCTTCAGTAGTGAAGACTTGAGTCATTCCTAACTTTTTACCCAAAATAGCTTTAGACATAATCGCACCTCCTTATTTCTTATAATTTTATTTCAATAGATACACCAGCTGGCAAATCAAGGCGAGTGATTGCATCTACTGTTTTCGAATTTGGTTCAATAATTTCTACTAAGCGTTTATGTGTACGCATTTCGAATTGTTCACGAGAATCTTTGTTAACATGTGGAGAACGAAGAATCGTGAAAATGTTTTTTTCTGTAGGCAATGGAATTGGTCCAGAAACCAATGCGCCATTGCGTTTTGCAACGTCTACAATACGTTGAGCACTTTGATCCAATGCTTTGTGATCATATGCTTTCAAGCGAATACGGATTTTTTGTTGTTTTGCCATTGTTATATATCTCCCTTCGTCCATTTCCAGAATGAACTGCTCCATAGAAATTCTCCCTCGCGAGGGCAACCTTCTATATCATAGTTTATACACAACCTAAGAGCGGCAAGTTTGCCGCTCCTTGATTGCACGGTTTATATAGATAATCTTTCAGTCAGATTATGCTTCGATAGCTGTAACAACACCAGCGCCTACTGTATGGCCACCTTCGCGAATCGCGAAACGTAAACCTTCT
>NZ_RQVG01000016.1:0-13013 GCF_003992195.1 Veillonella sp. 3627
TAAAGATTTAATTTTTAATGCAACGGATCCGAAGACTGGCGTAGAAAAAACATCGCATGTATCTGGTGATAAGATAGCCTTTACTACAACTGATGAAATGGAAAAAGTATTCGATAAAGATGGTAAACCAGTTATCGATCCTACTACTGGAAAACAAAAAGAAGTAGTAAAAATGGAAAAAGTATTCGATAAAGATGGTAAACCAGTTATTGATCCTACTACTGGAAAGCAAAAAGAAGTGATTAAAAATCCTGGTAACTCTACGGAGTATACGAACGAAGGATTGAAAGTCATTCCAAATAGTACAGTAGCTCGTGATGCAAATGGAAATCTTACATATGTAGATAAAGATAATAAGCCTGTCATGAAAGACAAAGATGGTAACTTTGTGTATATGGGTAAAGATGGAAAACCAGGCGAGAAATATGCGGGTGCTGTAGGAGCTTTAAAACCAAATGTAGTAGATAATACTCGAGTTATTTCCTTCGGTATGGATAAACCAGTATTGGATGAAAAGGGTAACCCTGTAACCGGTCCAGATGGTAACCCGCTTATGACAGAAGGTATCTCTGCAGGTATGCAACAAATGCACAATCTTGCACCAGGTACGAAAGATACGGATGCAGTTAACGTGTCTCAATTACGAGGTACAACGATCAATATCAACAATCGTATTAATCGTTCTGGCGCACAAGCGGCTGCATTAGCTGGATTACAAACTATTCAATATGATCCATTAGAGCCAACTCAAGTGTCTGCAGGCCTAGGATACTATCAAGGTGCTAGTGCGTTAGCTCTTGGAGTGAACCACTACAAAAATGAATCTACTTTATTCCATCTAGGTGCTTCCTTTAATGGATATGGTAGTGAAGTGATGGCCAATGCTAGTGTGACATGGAAATTTGGTGCTCGTGCTGATGAAACAGCTGTGAAAGACACATTCCGTCAAGGACCAATCAGTGCCTCTTACACATTACAAGATAAGGTATCTGCCTTAGAAGCACAAAACCAAATCCAAAAAGACCAATTAAATGAATTGCGTGCTACCAATGCTGCTCAAAAAGCAGAAAATGAAGCACAACGTGAAGAATTGGCATTGATGAAAGCGCAAATTGCAGAATTGTTCAAACGCATGAATGGATAATCTTAGACACTAAGAGTATCTATACATCTTGTTGCTATATACCTTATGAAGTTCCTAATTGAATAGGATATAGGGAAGACCGTAACACACCCCTTCTCAAACTATACAGTGATTATGTTAGTTCAGGGGGGGATGTTACGGTCTTCTTGTATTTGCGTGATTTAGGCAGCAATCTTTTTACGAGAAGGCCCCAAATATGGTATGATATAAGACACAGATAATACATAAGATATTCCTACATAGATTATAGGAGGTACCTACTTTGAGTAGTATATTTGATATTATTGGGCCCGTTATGATAGGTCCATCTAGTTCACATACAGCAGGGGCGGCGCGTTTGGGAAAGATGGCTTTGTCTATTTTTCGTGAGCGTCCTGATAGTGTGACTATGACCTTATATGGTTCTTTTGCCAAGACCTATCGTGGACATGGTACAAATCGTGCTTTGGTGGCAGGATTGCTGGGAATGGATGCAGATGATGCACGTATTCGTGAGTCCTTGGAGATAGCAGAACGTGAGAACTTTCAGTATACCTTTATTGAATCGGAAATAGACGCAGGCCATCCTAATACAGTGCGATTCAATATGTACGGTAAAGATGGAAAACACATGTCTGTTACAGGGTCATCCCTCGGTGGAGGTCGTGTGGCAGTGACGAATATTGATGGCATCGATGTAGATATTACTGGAGAAGAGCATCAAATCATTGTCTTTCATACAGATCAACCGGGTGTCATTGCAGGGGTTACGCACATTTTAGGCTTGGAAGGCATCAATATTTCTAGCATGCGGGTGTTCCGTAAGCGAAAAGGGTCAGAGGCAGTCATGCTTATTTCTACGGACTCTGATGTAGATGCAATGGCATTGCAGCAAATCAAAGAAGTGCCGGGTATTTCCTCGGTTATGTATTTTGAACCATTGGAATAGAGGATACTATGAGTTATTTATACGATACAATTGAAGACATTGTTCGCTTGGCTGATCGTGAAAGTATTTCCTTTTCCGAAGTGGTCTTGCGTTCAGAAATAGAAAGTACGGGCTCTACGAAAGAGGAGGTCCTAGCTGAGATACGACGTCGTATTCAGATTTTTAAGGAATCTGTTCGTGATGGCATCGCTGACACAAGAAAAAGTAAGAGTGGTATGTCTGGAGGGCAAGCGAAACAATTAGATGAAAGACAACCTCTTTTTTTAAGCGATTTAGCTTATCGGGCACTACGTTATGCTATTTCTGTGAATGAAGCAAATGCAAAGATGTTCCGTATTGTGGCGTGTCCTACAGCGGGAGCCTGTGGTATTTTACCAGGTGTGATGCAAGCGGTAGGAGAAGTCTACGAATGCAATGATGAAGCGTATGTGAATGGATTTTTAGCGGCAGCTGGTGTAGGTAATGTAGTGACAAATCAAGCCTGTGTAGCGGGGGCTGTGGGTGGTTGTCAAGCCGAAGTGGGTACAGCGGCTGCTATGGCTTCTGCTTGTGCTGTAGCGATGATGGGCGGCACTACGGAAGAAGTGGTAACAGCTATGACTCTATGTATGAAAAATGTCTTAGGTTTAGTTTGCGATCCTGTGGCAGGACTGGTGGAAGTGCCTTGCGTGAAAAGAAATGGAATCTATGCAGTGCATGCGTTGGCATCCGCAGAAATGGCTATGGCAGGATTGCGCAGTTGCATTCCTGCAGATGAAGTGATTGGAGCGATGGATTCCATTGGACGGGCTTTACCAGAAGCGCTTCGTGAAACCAGCGAAGGCGGTTTGGCGAAAACTAAAACAGGTGTGGATATCACGAATCGGTTAGCCCATCAGAAATAGAGAGGTGTAAGTATGGGCATAGAAGCATACAAAGAGACTTCTATCTACAAAGGAGCTCTGCGCATTTTGCGGACCTTACAAGCAGCGCATTATGAAGCGTATATTGTGGGTGGTGCGGTGCGAGATATACAGATGGGGCGCATTCCTCATGATTATGATATTGTCACTTCCGCTATGCCGGAGGGGGTCATTGATGTGTTGCGAACTGAGGGCTTTATTACGACGAATGTAGTAGGCGCTTCCTTTGGGGTAGTTGTGGTTACAGTGGGTGATGATACCTATGAAGTAGCAACCTATCGAAGTGAACAATATGGTGAAGATAGTCATCGACCAGTGGCAGTGCAATTTCCTTCTACTTTTTTACAAGATGTACAGCGTAGAGATTTTACGATTAACGGTCTTGCTCTCACTGAAAGTGGTGAGGTCCGTGATGAAGTAGGCGGTTTACGAGATATTGTGGCACGCCGTTTATGTACCATTGGATCTAGCCGAGAGCGATTTCAAGAAGATGCGTTGCGCATGTTCCGATTATGTCGATTTGCAGGACAATTAGGCTTTTCTATTGATCCTGCCACCTGGGCGGGCATAGAGCCAAACCTATATCGTGTGGAAGGATTATCTCTAGAACGAGTGCGTATAGAAATTGAAAAAATGTTGCTTAGTGAGTATGTAGATCTCGCTTTAGATGCGTTGGTGCGCAGTCATTTAAATGAGCAATGTTGCCAACAAACGATAGAGGGTCAGTCTCGACGGATTCCTATATTGCCAGAGCTAACGCATCTAGTAGATTTACCGCAAGCACCAGAGCACCATGTATATGATGGATGGTGCCACACTTTAGCAGTAGTAAAAGGAGTGCCGCCGAATCTAGTATTGCGGTGGGCTGCTTTGCTCCACGATGTGGGGAAAGGCATGGAAGGAGTTCGAGGCTTTCACAATGGGCGCATTACGGATCGTAATCATGATAGAGTGGGTGCCACTATGGCACGAAATATCTTGACCCGTTTAGGCTATACTAAAGAATTTGTAAATCTTGCGGTATGGCTTGTAGAGCGACATATGCGGTTTCACTTTTATGTGTCCAATGGTTCTGCAGATTTACGTAAATGGTTGCAGAAGGAATCTCATGAAAATTTATTTAGAGAAACCAAGGATCTAGTGGAGGCTGTGGACTATCTAAAAACCCTAGGTGTGGCAGATGTATTAGGAGGAGGCACGAAAGATGCAGAACCTACAGTCCAGTATGGAACACGCATGATGGATATGGCAAAACAGATGCCTGTACACACGAAGGATTTGTGCTATGATCGCAGATTGCCCAATTTAGTAGCACCTTATACGAAGGAAGTAATGCAGACTCTCTTACAGAGAGTACAAGCGGGAGATATTCCCAATACACCAGAAGCCTTACATAAGGCAGGAATGGCTAAATACGAACGAGTAAAGAAAAAGGAGTACCATGCATGAAAGTGCAAGCAGCAAGAAAACGATTAAATTTGAATGCCGGTTCGTGGTTCTTAGTTCTATTTTTTATATCATTAGGAATTATATTGCGATATACCTATGTACAGATTGTGGCAAAAGATACCTATTCTGAACGGTTTTCTAATCAATTTTTAACAGATAGAGTTTTACAATCTCCACGGGGAACTATTTTTGACCTCAATGGCAATCCCTTGGCATTGAGTGTAACAGTTAACTCTGTTAGCGCAGACCCAACTATGATGCGAGTAGTAGCTAAAAAAACGCCAGAAGAAGTGGCAGATGTATTAGCTCCTTATGTGCGCATTTCTAGAGAAGAGATTATTAAAAAGTTAAATGAAGATACAGCCTTTGTTTGGATTGATCGACTCTTAGATGTGCCGAATTCTAATGGTATAGAAGCGGCCATTAAGGAAGCCAAGTTCAACTTTATTACCTTGCACAAGGAAAGTCGGCGGTATTATCCTAATGATACCTTGTTAGCACCGGTCCTTGGATTTGTAGGATTCAATGAAGATGGGCAGGCTGATGCAGAAGGTAAAGCGGGACTTGAGGCGGCCTTAGATGATGTGATTCGCAGTAATGAAGTGAAAGTCAGCATTTACAATGATACGGCAGGTCGCCCTGTTTTTGAATCTGTACAATCTCAATTTTTACCAGATCAAGAAAAATCTGTAAATCTCACCATTGATACTACGGTGCAGTTTATTGCAGAGCGTGCACTAGATAAAGCGATGGCAGATACCAAGGCTCGCAGTGCAGCGATGATTATTATGGATCCGAAAACTGGGGAAATCATTGCCATGGCGAATCGGAATCGAGGCATGTCTACGGATGTGAATAAACTGAAATTTGAGGATTATCGGAACAATGCGGTGGTAAGTATTTATGAACCAGGTTCTACGTTCAAACCGATTATTGCCGCCTCCGCTCTGGCAGCTGGAAAATGGCAACTAGATACAGTGTACAATGATACGGGTACCATTCTAATCGATGGGCATACGATAAAAAACTGGGACGGTAAAGGCAGTGGTAAAGTTCGCTTACTAGATATTCTAAAATATTCCATTAATACGGGCATGGCGTACTTGGGTACGACCACAGGTGGAGATATTTTGACAGAGTATGTCAAACGATTTGGCTTTGGTAAAGCCACAGGCATTGAACTTCCTGCTGAGGGAGATGGAATCCTATTTGACCCGAAAACAATGAGTAAACTAGATACGGCGACCATGTCTTTTGGACAGGGGATTGCGGTGACACCATTACAAATGGTACAAGCCTTTGGGGCCTTGGCAAATGGGGGCAAAATGATGAAACCTCATATTATTAAATCCATTGTGAACCCAGACGGATCCACTTTCAGAGAAGCACAAGATATAGAGCAAGGCCAGCCTATCCCTGAAAGTATTGCCAAACAGATTACAGATATTTTGGAAAAAGAAGTCTCCGAAGGGGGCGGCCATAAAGCTTACGTAGAGGGCTACCAATTTGCTGGTAAAACAGGTACGGCGGAAAAATTAGATGCCGAACATGGTGGTTATTTGAATGGCCGGTATATTGCATCCTTTATTGGATACGGCCCTGTAGAAGATGCTCACTTTGTGGCATTAGTTGTGATTGATGACCCGCAAGGTACATACTATGGTGGTCAAATTGCGGCTCCTGTTTTCCAAGATGTGATGACGCAGTTAGTACGATACTATAAACTTTCACCAACTCGTAGTAAACACAATGACAAAGATAAGGCAAAAGGTGGAACTAACGTATTAGCAGTACATCGTAATAAAGATGGATCTGTAATTGTACCAAATTTTGTAGGTCATGCGTATGGTGAAGTACGGGATTGGGTGCATGAAGCAGGATTAACCTTTAAACCTTATGGAACAGGCTATGCTGTTTCTCAAGAGGAAGCAGTGGGTAGTACTATAGAACAGGGAGGATCCGTTACAGTGTATTTCAAGCGGTAAGATACGTGGGCTATGGGATGTGAAATAATATTACATCCTAGGCCTATTGATACTGCAGTAGGGTATCTGTAATAGGAGATGCTCAAGGAGAGGATAGGATGATAGAATTATTAGGTAAGCCTGTAGCTCAGGCGCGAAAAGCGGTGCTGCAGGAAAAAATGCAAGCTTTGATAGACCAAGGTATAACGATTACCCTAGGTATTTTGCTAGTTGGAGACGATAGTGCTGCCAAAATGTATGCTACTTTCATGGAAAAGGTAGCAAAAGGGGCAAATTTCGATACTGAATTAGTGGAATTGCCAGAAACAGCTACGCAAGAAGAGGTAGAAGCGGTGATTCACAAATTTAACACAGATGAACGTATCTACGGCGTATTGCCATTAATGCCGATGCCGAAACATATCGACAGTGAAGCGGTGATTGGAGCCTTAGATCCAGCGAAGGATATTGATGGGCTAACCACCTATAACATTGGGCTAGTTAGCTCTGGCAAAGGTGGGTATGTGCCGTGCACACCAAGGGCTTGCATGGCGATTATTGACCATTATGGCATCGAACTAGCAGGTAAAAAAGTAGTGGTTCTAGGCCGTAGCCAAGTGGTGGGTAAACCCGTGGCATTGTTGGCGCTAGAGCGCAATGCAACGGTGACAATCTGCCATTCTAGAACACAAAACTTACCAGCTGAACTAGCACAAGCCGATGTGGTCATAGCTGCGGTCGGTAAAGCTCACATGGTGCACGGATCTATGTTGAAGCCAGGTTGTGTAGTCATCGATGTGGGAATCAATGAGTTAGAGGGACAGACCGTAGGTGATGTGGACTTCGGCTCTGCCAGTGAAGTGGCTTCTGCCATCACTCCTGTACCAGGTGGCGTTGGTTCTGTAACGACCACCATGATGTTAGAAGGATTATACGAGGCGTATTATGCACGAAATGGCCATCGCTGAGGGAATTGTGGATGTGGCGCTAGACACGCTGAAAGCGAATGAAGGGACCATCATCCATGCTATACAAGTACAGATTGGTGCGTTGTCTGGCGTAGAGCCAGAGGCGTTACACTTTTGTTTTGATGCAGTCACACAAGGAACGGCGGCAGAGGGAGCAAAGCTAGACATTGAAACGATTCCTATGAAAGGACGTTGTTTAGATTGCCATCAAGAATTTTCAATGGAACAGTATCGTCATGTATGTCCACACTGTGAAAGCTTTGCCGTAGAAGAATTACAAGGCCGAGAATTGCGTGTGGCATCCATCGATATGGATTAAAGGAGTACTATGGAAGTACAAGTAATGACAAATGTATTGGCAAAAAATGATGCCATTGCAGAAACACTACAACAACAATTTAAAGATAAACACATTTTAGTGATGAATTTATTGGGCTCTCCAGGGGCGGGTAAAACATCCCTATTAGAGGCGACGTTACAAACCTTGTCCAAGGACTATCGCATTGCTGTTATTGAAGGTGATTTGTTCACAGATAAAGATGCGGAGCGCATTCATGCCACAGGTGTACCAGTGATTCAAATTAACACTGTCGGAGGTTGCCATTTAGATGCGAATATGATTCGTGAGGCTATCGCTGAACTAGATTTGGACGCCTTGGATCTAATCATTATTGAAAATGTAGGCAATTTAGTATGCCCAGCAGAATTTTTCATCGGTGAAGATATGAAAGTAACGGTCCTTTCTATCACTGAAGGAGAAGATAAGCCATTAAAATATCCTTTGATTTTTAAAGAGTCAGCAGCAGTATTGTTGAACAAAGTTGATTTATTGCCTTATGTACCATTTAAAATGGATGAGGCCATGCGGGATATTAACTCCTTACAACCAGGTGTGCCTATTTTTCAGGTGAGTTGCACTCAGGAAGCAGGGCTTTCACCTTGGATTACTTGGGTGAAAGAAAAATTAGAGGAGCGACGTAACAATGAAAGCTAATTGGAAAGCTGCCTTGGCAGCTATGGCATTAGTTGGCATGGTGGGATTGCAGACGGAAGTCGTACTGGGGCATGATGCGGCTGTGAATTCTGTAAATAAGAACGTAGCGCCTATTTCTGAGCAAGATACTGCTAGAAAGCAGAAAGCAAGTTCTGAGGTGAAGCAAGAGCCAATATCGGATGTGGCGCAAGGAAAAAACGTAGTAGAGATGAAACACAATAGCACCGCTGTACAACAGAGGGTGACCGTAGGGAGGGTGACTCTTGATTTAACCCCAGACCATGTGGCGGAAAAGTTGGCGCTGCGTAAGTTTTTAAAAGAGAAAAAAGCGTCCTTTGTAGAAGGTGATGCGGAAGAATTAGACTTGGTGGGGACTACTTTCACAGTGAAGCGCATACCGCCACTTGTGATTACCGATACATTTGTAAGCGCACTGCAAGCAGAGGCGAAAGCTCGTGTGGAAGCAAAACAACGTGAACCTTGGGTATTTCCCGATGTGGACGTACTGAAAGATAAGTTCGAGGCTATGTATAAGAAGCCATCTGTTGATAGGATGACAAAGGATGATGTGGTATCTGATGACATCAAGGATGCGGAGACTAATGAGGATACCGTTGGTGCTACTAACGATGGTGTAGGTACTATGTCAATTAGTTCGGTGAAGGATACTAGCAAAGATAGACCAACAGAAGCAAAGGTAGTTCTTGATAATGCAGGATCAAAGGAGTTGAAGTCTGAAGGGGCTGTGACCAACGAAGAACGAAGTGTAGATATATCGACAGAGAAACGTAAACCAGATACACCAAAGGTATCTAAGGATGGTACAGCCGAGGGCAAAGGAGCACATTCAATCGATGAGGGGACTAAGACATCGTCAAAGGATATAAAGGCTGAGAAACAAAATAAAGCTCCCAAATACCCTATTGATCTATTGTGGACAGATAAAGATAGCATCTTCTTACATGAAGATGTTCATGTAGGAGCGACGCGCAGTGAAGTGCTCTTTGCTTGGGGCGCACCGCAGGCTATGTGGCGCGATAATAAAAATGATTCATTGCTGTGGCTATATCGAGGTGTATTTAATGAAGAAAAAACTATAACAAAACACAATAAAACTGCTATGCATTTAGAGGAGTTTTCACAGTTGGTGAAGAATACATATAGTAGTGACTCTTTAGCAGGTTCTAACAGTTCTGTGGGTTATGTGTGGCTTTCATTGAAGCAGGGGAAAGTGACACATTTGGGAATGATTACGGGTCAAGACTGGCCTCGTTTTGCTATACCAGCCACTACATTAGAAACGTTTAAGCCTAATGAAATGACAGAATCAGATTTCTCTTTGATGGGATACCGATTAGGTGACACCTTTACCAATGATCCAAATCGATCTTGGGAAGAAAGAGGCAAGCTATATGGTCAGGAATTTTTAGGCTATAAGGATGTAGTTATCGCATATAACAAGGAACACGAAATTACTCGTGTCATGATCAACTCATCGCTTGGTACGACGAAACGCGGCATTTCACTAGGAGATTCTAAATATTTACTGCTCTATCTCTACGGAGTGCCAGATTTTGAAGAACCTGCTAATCATCATGATAGTAGTAAAGGTGTAGTTTACGGCTATCGCCATCCAGTGCTAGAACATACGTATTTGTTATTTACAATGGATGATAAATTCGTTAGAGAAATATTATTATCAGACCAAAAGAAAAGCGAACTTGTTTCGGCTATGAAGTCTATGGCGTTGTAATGATGTTATTTACGCAAAGGGAAGAGCACGGCATACTCCTCACAAACGGTATTTCATAATGTTTGTTCGGAGCACACCGTGCTCTTCTTGTGTTTGTATAAACTTGATATGGCAACGCCATGAGACTGCTACGCGTAACTGCGTCACTTAGGGGGATTTTTTGATGGCAAAAAATTCACGATTTAAGTAGTTTATAGTATAATAATAAGAAAAGCTATTAACGTGTTGTTAGGTTCATCTCTCTCTACATTATGGAGGAGGTGATACTATGAAGATGCTTACAGTATTATCTTTATTGATACAAAGTTGTATGCTAATCATAGCACTTTTGGACTTACTATATAAGTAATGAAAAAGCCTAACGAATAAGGTCTGCTCACCTTAATACGTTAGGCACATTTTCATTTCAAAGTTTCTTGAGATGAGCCTAACGCCCATCACACGTTGATGGCTCTTCTTTTTGTATATTCAGTATACCATATTTTAAAACGAAAAACTACTACATACTGAATTTTGAATTTGCAACTTGAATTAGGGGGGAAGCATTGCCTTTTTATAAGTTCTGAAAAAAGTAAAAATATTTTTTATAAAGTACTTGCATTAGGAATCATAAATGTGGTATTATGTGAAAGTAGTCAAGAACAGCACTACGGAGTAGAAAAAAGTTCTTGACAAACTACATAGAGACATATATAATGTATATGTAAATGTGCTGGCGTAGCTCAATCGGTAGAGCAGCTGACTTGTAATCAGCAGGTTGTGGGTTCAATTCCTATCGCCAGCTCCATTTTTTTGGAGGGATTCCCGAGCGGCCAAAGGGAGCAGACTGTAAATCTGCCGTCTTCGACTTCGAAGGTTCGAATCCTTCTCCCTCCACCATTTTCATCGCGGGGTGGAGCAGTTGGTAGCTCGTCGGGCTCATAACCCGAAGGTCGCAGGTTCAAGTCCTGTCCCCGCAACCATGTTAATTCGTTAGTGATTGAATAGTGCTGGTGTAGCTCAGTCGGCAGAGCGTATCCTTGGTAAGGATAAGGTCACCGGTTCAACCCCGGTCACTAGCTCCATATACTTGGCGGCATAGCTCAGTTGGCTAGAGCAATCGGTTCATACCCGGTGTGTCCGCGGTTCAAATCCGTGTGCCGCCACCAATAACCTCACTTTGGTGGGGATTTTTTATGCCTGAAATTAGATATGCATTGAAATTCATAGGTTGAGTTTGTATAATGAGAGTATAGAAAGGTGGTGGCTCTATGGCTAAAGCGATAGATGTAGCGAAATTTTTTATTGAAATAGTTGCTAATAATCCTAATGAAGATGCGATGACTAACTTACGATTAAATAAACTGTTGTACTTTGCTCAAGCTGGGAGCATTTCATCATTAGGTTATCCTCTTATTGAAGAAGATTTTGAAGCTTGGGATTTAGGCCCGGTTGTTAAGTCTGTCTATAAAACTTTTAAAGAATATGGAAGAAATGGGATCGTTAATCAATCGTTTGATCGACAAGCATTGAGAAAAGAAGAACAATTATACTTGTTAGATGTTTTGCGTAAATATAGCACTATGTCTACGTCTTCTCTCGTGAATAAATCTCACGAAAAAGGAACTCCTTGGTATGAGGTATACTATTCTACTGGGGATAAAATTATTCCGAAACATCGAATTACAGAATACTATGAAGATATTGAAATTGTTGATAAATTTACATTGCCGTATACAGAGAAAGACTTCGTTGGCACAAGGGATGAATCCAACCATTTAGTGTTACCACAGGAGTATGAGTATGCCGAATAGTTGGGAAGTATGGTGGGCGATTGTAAAGTTTGAAAATTCAGAAGAATCAAAGATGTGACCAGTTGTTGTATTAGAGAATCAAGAAGCCTTTATTATTTCATTGAAGGTAACTAGTCATAAGCCTAGGAATACATATCCAGGGGAATATGATTTAATGCGTTGGAGTGATGCAGGGCTAACCAAGCCATCAACGGTTAGACTGAGTCAACCATTGCAATTAATAATAGCAGACTTCAAAAGCAAAATTGGTGATTTAGATGCAGTGGATATCTATGCGATTCAGCAATTGATAGCGTATTATAAATGATATTATATCTATGCAAAAGGGAAGGTACATATGACAACATGGTTTAATGATTTAAAAGAATTAATTTGGCACCCTAAGAGTAGGGGATTCGATCAAATTGCAGAGCATGGGACGATAAAAAAAGGTTTACTTACCTATTTTGGTCTGGAAGTGGTATTTTGTTTATTGGTGGCTACTTTAGTACTGCCGTTGGTAGGCTTTTTCATGCCTGCCTATTATCGTGAGATTGACGCCTTAGGGTCGGCCATTATCATAGGTTTGGCCATCGTCTTTTTCCTATTTCAAGCGGTGTCCATTTTGTTTAATAGTGCGATTTTCTTCGGCTTATACAAATTGACAACAGGTGAGGCGACTTGGACAGATGTGGTGAAAGGATTCATCTACGGAAAGGTCATCACCAATGTATATGGCGTAGTATTAGGCTTGCTCTTACTACCTTTCTTTGGGACAGGTTTTTTACTAGCAACATCCTACGGTATGGAACTTATTTGGCTCTTCTTAGGGGCTTTCTTTGCAGTGGCCATCTGGATTTTCTACATGAATCTATCCCTTATAGCTCGTATTATTAACAGTACTCTTATGAAAGCATTCCTGTTATTGCTCGCTACGGGGCTCGTTCAGTGTATCTTAGAATATATGTTGAAATATCTATAAATAAGTAAAGTGTATTTGTATTTCTCTATTTAATCATATATAATAAAGGTAATTAGTTTTTTTGTAATGAAGGAGGCTATATTCAAAATGGCAAAAGCAAAATTTGAACGTAATAAGCCACACGTTAACATTGGTACTATCGGTCACGTTGACCATG
>NZ_RQVG01000017.1:0-3245 GCF_003992195.1 Veillonella sp. 3627
TTTATCAGCGACTTCCTATCCTCCCAGGCCGTTTCCAGCCAAGTACTTTCGGCGTTTACGAGCTTAACTACTGTGTTCGGGATGGGAACAGGTGGTTCCTCGTAGCCATCGTCACTGAATTTGTCAGGGTGTTCCCTGAAAACTACATAGAAAGATAATATATTAACTTACAAGTTTGTTCTTTAAGTAAAGCCCTCGATCTATTAGTACCAGTCAGCTCCATGCCTTGCAGCACTTCCACACCTGGCCTATCAACCATGTCGTCTACATGGGATCTTACTAGCTTATGCTATGAGAAACCTCATCTCAAGGCTGGTTTCACGCTTAGATGCTTTCAGCGTTTATCCGTCCCGAACGTAGCTACCCAACTGTACCCTTGGCAGGATAATTGGTACACCAGCGGTTCGTCCACTCCGGTCCTCTCGTACTAGGAGCAGCCCCCTTCAAGTTTCTTTCGCCCGCGATGGATAGGGACCGAACTGTCTCACGACGTTCTGAACCCAGCTCACGTACCACTTTAATCGGCGAACAGCCGAACCCTTGGGACCTACTTCAGCCCCAGGATGTGATGAGCCGACATCGAGGTGCCAAACCTCCCCGTCGATATGGACTCTTGGGAGAGATTAGCCTGTTATCCCCAGGGTAGCTTTTATCCGTTGAGCGATGGCCCTTCCACTCGGCACCACCGGATCACTAAGCCCGACTTTCGTCCCTGCTCGACTTGTTGGTCTCGCAGTCAAGCTCCCTTCTGCCTTTACACTCTTCGAGCGATTTCCGTCCGCTCTGAGGGAACCTTTGGGCGCCTCCGTTACTCTTTAGGAGGCGACCGCCCCAGTCAAACTGTCCACCTAGGACTGTCCGGAAGGTCGTTACTCTTCCCGTTAGATTTCAATTAATCAAAGGGTGGTATCCCAACAGCGACTCCACTAAGACTAGCGCCCTAGCTTCTACGTCTCCCACCTATCCTGTACATTCATTAACTAAAATCAATCCTAAGTTACAGTAAAGCTCCATGGGGTCTTTCTGTCCAGTCGCGGGTAACCTGCATCTTCACAGGTACTTCAATTTCACCGGGTCCCTCGTTGAGACAGTGCGCAAGTCGTTACACCTTTCGTGCGGGTCGGAACTTACCCGACAAGGAATTTCGCTACCTTAGGACCGTTATAGTTACGGCCGCCGTTTACTGGGGCTTCAATTCAGAGCTTCGAATTACTTCTAACCCCTCCTCTTAACCTTCCAGCACCGGGCAGGTGTCAGCACCTATACATCAGCTTTCGCTTTAGCAGGCACCTGTGTTTGTGGTAAACAGTCGCTTGCGCCTCTCTTGTGCCACCCATTCATGCTAGAGCCGTTACAAGCTTTCACACTACATGGGTCATCCTTTTCCCGAAGTTACGGATGCATTTTGCCGAGTTCCTTAACGAGGGTTTTCCCGCGCACCTTAGGATTCTCTCCCCGCCTACCTGTGTCGGTTTTGGTACGGGTAGTATGTCTCTACCTAGAAGCTTTTCTCGGCAACTTAGGATCAATTACTTCGCTCTTATGAGCTCGTCATCACGCCTCAGCTTTTAGAGTAACGGATTTACCTATTACTCAACCTACACGCTTAAACATGCACTTCCAATCGCATGCTAACCTACCTGTTTGCGTCACTCCATCGATCAAACAATTCATACTAGTACAGGAATTTCAACCTGTTGTCCATCGCCTATGCTTTTCCGCCTCGGCTTAGGTCCCGACTTACCCTGAGACGACGATCGTTGCTCAGGAACCCTTAGGCTTTCGGTGGAAAGGATTCTCACCTTTCTTTTCGCTACTCATACCGGCATTCTCACTTCTTACCAGTCCACAGCTCCTTCCGGTACTGCTTCAATCCAATAAGAACGCTCCCCTACCCAATGGTATTACTACCATTGCCACGACTTCGGCTCTGCATTTTAGCCCCGGACATTTTCGGCGCAGAGTCTCTCGACCAGTGAGCTATTACGCACTCTTTAAATGGTGGCTGCTTCTAAGCCAACATCCTGGTTGTTTTGGAAACTCCACATCCTTTGCCACTTAATGCAGCATTGGGGGCCTTAGTCGGTGGTCTGGGCTGTTTCCCTCTTGACTATGGGCCTTATCACTCATAGTCTGACTCCCATGTATAAGTATAGCCATTCGTAGTTTGACTAGGTTCGGTACCCGGTGTGGGCCCTAGCCCGATCAGAGCTCTACCGCCTATACTCTTTACCATGAGGCTAGCCCTAAAGCTATTTCGGGGAGAACCAGCTATCTCCGTGTTCGATTGGCATTTCACCCCTATCCACAACTCATCCCAAAGCTTTTCAACGCTCACGAGTTCGGTCCTCCACACAATTTTACCTGTGCTTCAACCTGGCCATGGATAGATCACTACGGTTTCGGGTCTACTACCACTAACTCCTCGCCCTATTCAGACTCGCTTTCGCTTCGGCTCCACGTTTTCCGCTTAACCTCGCTAGTGACAGTAACTCGCCGGTTCATTCTTCAATAGGCACGCCGTCGACCTGCAATTATACGGTCTTCGACTGTTTGTAGACATACGGTTTCAGGTTCTCTTTCACTCCCCTCCCGGGGTGCTTTTCACCTTTCCCTCACGGTACTATGCGCTATCGGTCCATACTGGTATTTTGCCTTGGAGGGTGGTCCCCCCTGCTTCCCACAAGGTTTCACGTGTCTCGTGGTACTCTGGATACTGCTCCACATATGCAGGATTTCGACTACAGGGCTTTCACCTTCTTCGGCCGACCGTTCCAAGTCGGTTCGTCTATCCCATTTATGCTTGTTAGCAGTCCTCAACCCCGGTCTGGCGAACCAGTCCGGTTTGGGCTCTTCCCCGTTCGCTCGCCGCTACTAAGAGAATCTCGTTTGATTACTTTTCCTCTGGGTACTTAGATGTTTCAGTTCCCCAGGTGCCCTCCTCATACTCTCTGGTATGGGTGACAGAGCTTCACTCTGCCGGGTTCCCCCATTCGGATATCTACGGGTCAATGGTCGCTTGCACCTCTCCGTAGCTTTTCGCAGCTTACCGCGTCCTTCTTCGGCCAGTATAGCCAAGGCATCCACCGTATGCCCTTACTATCTTTACTTGATAGTGACATATGGTTATGTCTTTTGCTTTAGAGTCATCCTTTCGGATGCTCTCACCTTATAAGTTAATTTAGAGAATCTATGTGCTTGGTCTAACCCTTAGAGTCAACTCTAAGAGACCAAATCATAAATTA
>NZ_RQVG01000019.1:0-4970 GCF_003992195.1 Veillonella sp. 3627
CCATTTGCATCCTGCTTCACAGTCAAGTTATTGCCTGCTACCATTTCTACAGTATTGCTTGGTTTAATTAACTCTCCATCATCCTTAGTTCCAGTAAGTTTTTCTCCACCGTCAGCAGATGTTTTCAAGTTGAAGCCCGCATTGTTGATTGCTTCCGCTACATTTTGTACGGTAGCCACTTTATTCAATCCTGCCTCATCATGCGCTTTCTGTGCTGCGTCTACTGGTGTTTGTTTAGCAGCTACGTCAGCTTTCTTATCTGCCACCGCTTGTTGTAATGCTGGATCTTTTGGATCTGCCGCTAATGCTTTCTCTGCTTCTTTTAAAGCTTCTCTTGCTGCAGACAAGTCTTTTTCAGCAGCTGCTAAGGTTTCTTTTAATTGCTTAGCTGTTGCTGGATCTGCAGGTGTAGCAATAGCTCCTGTTTCCTTATTATCCGTACCTACTGCTGGTTTCATTTCACCAGTAGTTACTTTCACGCCATTTTCGTCAACCGTTACAGAACCATTAGCTGCTTTTACATTAAATGTAACATCACTTGCCGTGTTATTCTCACGAGTTGTTACCACCGCGGTAGTACCAAGACCATTGACAAAGTTCACTGTATCATATGGTTTTACAAAATCACGAGATTCTCCATTATTTTGTAAGTTCCAACCTGCGTTCAATACGTCGGATACTGTGGCTGCATTGTTACCAATGTACTTAGGATTTGTTTGTCCATCTTTTGTTTTTGGATTTGCTAATGCTGCTGCTTCTTCCGCTGTTAATGGCGCTTTGTTGATATTTTCTACATCGCCTGTTTTTTCTGTACCATCAGGATTTGTAATTGTTTTGGAACCATCATTTACATTTGGAATGTTGTTTTTCACATTTTTCAATGTAGTTGGGCTTGTTGTGCCTTCTGGTCCATTGATAGATGTAACCACATCACCTTTTGGAACTTCTGCACCTGATCCATCTGGATTTTCAAAGAATTTCACTTCTTCTTTACCTGTTTTTGGATCTGTCACCGTCTTAGGATATACCTTAGTACCATCTGCTTTTGTGTAATTAACAGGTGTAACTGAGTTATTGGTAGACGTTTGGTCATCTACTTTTACAGTGATTGTACGTACACCTTTGTCATCTGTTTTACCAGATACGATAGCTGTACCTTCGCCTACAAATTTCACTTCATTTGCATTTTTCACTGTATCTGTATAAGCCTTGTCTGTTTCACCTGTTGTTTTGTCAGAAGATACAATCCAACCCATATTGCGCAAATCACCCACCGTAGCAGCTGTATTGTCGCTTACTTTAGGTTTTGACCCATCTGTTGGTGTAGATAAATCTACTAAACCATTATTAGCTTTTGTAGAACCTGGAACTTCTTTTCCATCTACTGTATCACCATATTTTTGTAAGCCAGATGTTACATTTCCTAATTGTGTAGGATCTGTAGTTTTCTTATTTGGTTCAGCATCTGTATTTTTAACATTTGGATTCACCAAAGAAGAGGTTAATGGGTTTGCAGTTGTATCGATTGGTTTGATAACATTTCCATTTTCATCCACAGGTTTACCATCTTTATTCACCTTCGTACTTGGCTTACCATTTGCGTCAATTGGTTGACCTTTATCATTCACTGTATAATAATCGTCTCCAATTTTGGATACTGGTGTACCATCTGCTGTAGTGTATGTCACAGGCAATCCTGTTACATTGTATGTCACATTGCTTGTGGTTCCATCTTCAGATGTAGTCACCACGGCTGTCGTATTCACACCGTTTACAAAGTTCACAGTATCGAATGGTTTCACAAAGTCACGGGCTGCTCCATTGTTTTGTAAATTCCAACCTGCGTTTAATACGTCAGATACTGTAGCTGCATTGTTACCAATGTACTTAGGATTTGTTTGTCCATCTTTTGTTTTTGGATTTGCTAATGCTGCTGCTTCTTCTGCTGTTAATGGCGCTTTGTTGATATTTTCTACATCGCCTGTTTTTTCTGTACCATCAGGATTTGTAATTGTTTTGGAGCCATCATTTACATTTGGAATGTTGTTTTTCACATTTTTCAATGTAGTTGGGCTTGTTGTGCCTTCTGGTCCATTGATAGATGTAACCACATCACCTTTTGGAACTTCTGCACCAGATCCGTCTGGATTTTCAAAGAATTTAACTTCTTCTTTACCTGTTTTTGGATCTGTCACAGTCTTAGGATATACCTTAGTACCATCTGCTTTTGTGTAATTAACAGGTGTAACTGAGTTATTTGTAGACGTTTGGTCATCTACTTTTACAGTGATGGTACGTACATTGCCATCTGTTTTACCAGATACGATAGCTGTACCTTCGCCAATGAATTTCACTTCGTTAGCATTTTTCACTGTATCTGTATAGGCCTTGTCTGTTTCACCTGTTGTTTTGTCAGAAGATACAATCCAACCCATATTACGCAAATCGCCTACTGTAGCGGCTGTATTGTCGCTTACTTTAGGTTTTGCCCCATCTGTTGGTGTAGATAAATCAACTAAACCATTGTTAGCTTTTGTGGAACCTGGAACTTCTTTTCCATCTACTGTATCACCATATTTTTGCAAGCCAGATGTTACATTTCCTAATTGTGTAGGATCTGTAGTTTTCTTATTTGGTTCAGCATCTGTATTTTTAGCATTTGGATTCACTAATTTAGATGTTAATGGAGTATCTGTAATATTAACTTCAGAAATTGGTTGTCCATCTTCACCAACAGGCACTCCATTTTCATTGATTTTTGTAGCTGGCTTACCATTGGAATCCAATGGTTGACCTTGTTCATTAACTTTGTAGTATTTGTCTCCAATTTTGGATACTGGTGTACCATCTGCTGTAGTGTATGTTACAGGCAATCCTGTTACATTGTATGTCACATTGCTTGTGGTTCCATCTTCAGATGTAGTCACCACGGCTGTCGTATTCACACCGTTTACAAAGTTCACAGTATCGAATGGTTTTACAAAGTCTTTCGCAGCGCCATTATTTTGTAAATTCCAACCTGCGTTCAATACGTCAGATACTGTGGCTGCATTGTTGCCTACGAAGTTAGGATTTGATTTGCCATCTTTTGTTGTTGGTTTCAACAAGTCCGCTGCTTCTTCTGCTGTCAATGGAGCTTTGTTAATGTTTGCTACATTACCTGCATCTGGTTTATCTGTTCCATCAGCATTTGTTACTTTTTTATCAGCATCATTCACTGCTGGAATGTTATTTTTCACATTGCTTAAGGATGTTGGGCTTGTAGTTCCTTTTGGTCCATTAATTGTTGTTTTAACAGGACCTGTTACATCCTCGCCTTTTCCATCTGGTTTAGTATTGAAGATTTGGTTACCATCTTTATCTGTTTTACCAGTTGGATACACTTGTTTACCATCTTTATCTGTGTACACCACAGGTGTTACCGCATTGTTTGTAGACGTTTGGTCATCTACTTTTACAGTGATTGTACGTACACCTTTATTATCTGTTTTACCAGATACGATAGCTGTACCTTCGCCTACAAATTTCACTTCGTTAGCGTTTTTCACTGTTGCTGAGTATTCATCAGTAGTGACTGCACCATTTTCACCTGTTGTTTTGTTAGAAGATACAATCCAACCCATGTTACGTAGATCACCTACAGTAGCGGCTGTATTATCGCTTACATTCGGTTCACCTTGTTCTGGTTTAGACAAGTCTACTAAGTTATTACGAACTGGCGCTTTACCATTAACTTCTGGGTCACTATAATTTGTTAATTTGCTAGTTACATTATCCAAAGTTGTTGGACTTGTTGTGCCAGTTTTATTAGTTTCCGGTGCTGGGTTTACCAAGGATGTTTTCAATGGTTTTGCCGCTGTATCAATTGGGTTGATCACATTGCCATTACCATCGATAGGTTCTCCATTGTTGTTCACTTTCGTGCTTGGGTTACCTTGTTCATCTACTGGTTGACCTTTGTCATTTACTTTGTAGAATTTATCTCCAATTTTGGATACTGGTATACCATCTGCTGTTGTGTATGTCACAGGCAAGCCTGTTACATTGTATGTCACATTGCTTGTTGTACCATCATCAGATGTTGTTACAACCGCTGTTGTATTTAAACCGTTCACGAAGTTTACAGTGTCATATGGTTTCACGAAGTCTTTCGCAGTGCCATTGTTTTGTAAATTCCAACCTGCGTTCAATACGTCAGATACTGTGGCTGCATTGTTGCCTACGAAGTTAGGATTTGATTTGCCATCTTTTGTTGTTGGTTTCAACAAGTCCGCTGCTTCTTCTGCTGTCAATGGCGCTTTGTTAATGTTTGCTACATTACCTGCATCTGGTTTATCTGTTCCATCAGCATTTGTTACTTTTTTATCAGCATCATTCACTGCTGGAATGTTGTTTTTCACATTGCTCAAGGATGCTGGACTTGTGGTTCCTTTTGGTCCATTAATTGTTGTTTTAACAGGACCTGTTACATCCTCGCCTTTTCCATCTGGTTTAGTATTGAAGATTTGGTTTCCATCTTTATCTGTTTTACCAGTTGGATATACTTGTTTACCATCTTTATCTGTGTACACCACAGGTGTTACCGCATTGTTTGTAGACGTTTGGTCATCTACTTTTACAGTGATTGTACGAACACCTTGGTCATCTGTTTTACCAGATACGACAGCTGTACCTTCGCCTACAAATTTCACTTCGTTAGCGTTTTTCACTGTTGCAGAGTATTCATCAGTAGTGACTGCACCATTTTCGCCTGTTGTTTTGTTAGAAGATACAATCCAACCCATGTTACGTAGATCACCTACAGTAGCAGCTGTGTTATCGCTTACTTTTGGTTCATCTCCATTTGCTGGTTTGGATAAATCTACTAAGCCATTATTCGCTTTTGTAGAACCTGGAACTTCTTTTCCATCTACTGTATCACCATATTTGTCCAAGCCAGATGTTACATTGCCTAATTGTGTAGCTGTTGT
>NZ_RQVG01000020.1:0-1196 GCF_003992195.1 Veillonella sp. 3627
ATTATGCTTCGATAGCTGTAACAACACCAGCGCCTACTGTATGGCCACCTTCGCGAATCGCGAAACGTAAACCTTCTTCAATAGCGATTGGAGTGATAAGCTCGATGTTCATAGTGATGTTATCACCAGGCATACACATTTCTGTACCTTCTGGTAAGCTGATAACGCCAGTTACGTCAGTTGTACGGAAGTAGAATTGTGGACGATAGTTGGAGAAGAATGGAGTATGACGGCCACCTTCTTCTTTTGTCAACACGTATACTTCTGCTTTGAATTTAGTGTGAGGTTTGATGGAACCTGGTTTAGCCAATACTTGACCACGTTCGATGTCTTTACGGTCGATACCGCGAAGAAGTGCCCCTACGTTGTCACCTGCTACTGCAGATTCCAAAAGTTTACGGAACATTTCAAGACCTGTAACTGTAGTGCTGGATGGTTCTTCTTGAAGACCAACGATTTCTACTACGTCACCTACGTTGATTTGACCACGTTCTACACGGCCAGTTGCTACTGTACCACGACCAGTGATTGTGAACACGTCCTCTACAGGCATCAAGAATGTTTTGTCTGTGTCACGTTCTGGAGTTGGGATGTATTCGTCAACGCGAGCCATCAATTCGTTGATTGCTTCTACGTATGTAGCGTCGCCTTCTAATGCTTTCAATGCAGAACCTGCCACAACTGGGATGTCATCGCCAGGGAATTCGTAGCTGGAAAGCAATTCACGGATTTCCATTTCTACTAATTCTAATAATTCTTCATCGTCAACCATGTCTTTTTTGTTCATGAATACAACGATAGCTGGTACACCAACTTGGCGAGCTAACAAGATGTGCTCACGAGTTTGTGGCATAGGGCCGTCAGCTGCAGATACAACTAGGATAGCGCCGTCCATTTGAGCAGCACCAGTGATCATGTTTTTAACATAGTCAGCATGGCCTGGGCAGTCAACGTGTGCATAGTGACGAGTGTCTGTTTCGTACTCTACGTGTGCAGTGTTGATTGTGATACCGCGTTCACGTTCTTCTGGAGCTTTGTCGATCATGCTGTAGTCTTGGAAGTCAGCTTGACCTTTTTCAGCAAGAACTTTAGTGATTGCTGCTGTTAAAGTAGTTTTACCATGGTCAACGTGACCGATAGTACCAATGTTAACGTGTGGCTTATTACGTTCAAATTTTGCTTTTGCCATTTTGAAT
>NZ_RQVG01000021.1:0-1089 GCF_003992195.1 Veillonella sp. 3627
TGATGTATTGAATGCAGGTTGGAACTTACAAGGTAATGGTACAGCCGTAGATTTTGTGAAACCATATGATACAGTTAATTTTGTAAATGGGTTGAACACCACAGCTGTAGTATCTACTGTGGATGGTAAGACAAGCAATGTGACATACAATGTAACAGGCTTGCCTGTGACATACACAACAGAAGATGGTACACCAGTGACTAAAATTGGTGACAAATACTATAAAGTTAACGATCAAGGTCAACCATTAGATAGTACAGGTGCGCCAGTTACGAAATTCAACAAAGATGGTAAACCACTTGATGCAAATGGACAGGAAGTTCCTGATGTGAATATTACAGATAATCCATTAAAAACATCCTTGGTAAACCCAACACCAGAAGCTAATAAAACGGGTACAACAAGTCCAACATCCTTGAGCAATGTGAAAAACAACATTCCAACAGTAAATGATGAAGATAAAACAGCTCATAAGGCAGATGGAACTGCAATTGATGGCAAAAACAATACAGAAGCGCCAATTACAGCAGGAGATGCAGCTAACTTGTTGAAACCTACTGTGAATGGAGTGGCAAATCCTAACTTCGTAGGCAACAATGCAGCTACAGTATCTGACGTATTGAACGCTGGTTGGAACTTACAAAACAATGGCACAGCGAAAGACTTCGTGAAACCATATGATACAGTAAACTTTGTGAACGGTGGTAATACAACAGCTGTAGTGACAACGAATGCTGCAGGTACTGCAAGCGATGTGACTTTCAACGTAACAGGATTACCTGTGACATACACAACAGAAGATGGTGCACCAGTATCTAAAGTAGGAGATAAATACTACAAAGTTAACGATAAAGGTCAACCTATCAGTGATGCAGGTAAACCAGCAGTAGGCAAAAATAATGATGGTAAATTGGTTGATGAAAATAACAATGTAATTGAACCAATTGATACAACAAAACCGTTAAAAACTGCGTTAGTTAATCCAACACCAGCAGGAGATAAACCTAATACAACAACAGCTACACAATTAGGCAATGTAACATCTGGCTTGGACAAATATGGTGATACAGTAGATGGAAAAGAAGTTCC
>NZ_RQVG01000022.1:0-953 GCF_003992195.1 Veillonella sp. 3627
GGAGAGTTAATTAAACCAAGCAATACTGTAGAAATGGTAGCAGGCAATAACTTGACTGTGAAGCAGGATGCAAATGGCAAAATTACATACGCTACGAAAGATAATGTGACTTTCACAAATGTGGATACAGGCACGTTGAACGTAGGTAGCCCAAATACTTATACAGATGGTAAAGGTAATACGTACACGAAAGTGGGCGACAACTATTACAAACCAGCTGATGTAGTGAATGGCGCTCCAAAACCAGGTGCAACACCAGTGGATGTAACAACAACACCTGTTACACCAGTGAGCCCTGTGACAATGAAAGCAGAAGCGGCAAAACCAGCTACGAATAATGCATCAGATGCACAACCATCTTCCGCATTAAATGTCACATCTAAGGATGGTAAACCAACACAAATTACAGGTGTAGGTTCCACGTTGAATACTAAATCTGTAGATACTACACCACAAGGTACAGCGCCAGGTGCTACTCCTAACACAACACCAACAAACTTAGTTGATTTGGAAGGTACAGCCGATGCGCCTGTGAATAAAAACGCAGCAGCTACGGTAGGTGATTTACAAAATATGGGCTGGGTTGTCACTACGAAAGATGGTAACGGCTATAAAGATGTGGTGAAAAACGCAAATGTAGTTGATTTCAAAGGCGGTAAAGGTATTGAAATTACTGGTAAAACATTGACTGATGGCACTCGTGAAATTACGGTAGGTATCAAAGAAGGGGAAGTTACGAATAAAGTAACGATAACTAATGCAAATGGTACAAAAACTGATGCAGTTAAAATTGGAGATAACTACTACAAAGTAGACAAAGATGGTAAACCAATAGGATTCGAAAAAGGTCCAGATGGTAAACCAGCAGGTACTCCATTGAAGGTTGATCCTAAGACTGACAAAGTAACGAATGCGGGCGCAGGCTTTGTGACAGGTAATACAGTGGCGAATGC
>NZ_RQVG01000023.1:0-827 GCF_003992195.1 Veillonella sp. 3627
TCTGGTTTTGCTACTGGTTGTACATTCTCTTTTGGTTGACCATTTGGAAGTACATCCGCTGCATTATACCATTTACCGTCATTACCTAATTTTTTGCCATCTACTGGATCAAATGTGTTAGCACCATTCGCTACATTACCCAATTGTGTTGGACTTGTAGTTTGATTATTTGGTTTTTCTTTTGTATTTTCTACATTAGGATTCACCAAATTGGATTGTAATGGATTTGCTTTTGTATCGATTGGTTCAATAACAGTACCATCTGCTGTAACTGGTTTACCTTCTTCATTAGTTTTTACAGCTGGTTTACCATCTGGAGTAACCGGTTGACCTTTTTCATTCACTGGATAGTATTTATCACCAATTTTAGATACTGGTTTACCATCTTTATCTGTGAAAGTCACAGGTAATCCTGTTACATTGTATGTAACATTGCTTGTTGTGCCATCTTCATTAGTAGTTACAACTGCTGTTGTATTCGCACCATCTACAAAGTTTACAGTGTCATATGGTTTTACAAAGTCTTTCGCAGTACCGTTGTTTTGTAAGTTCCAACCTGCATTTAATACATCAGATACTGTAGCTGCATTGTTACCTACAAAGTTAGGGTTAGGTTTTCCATCTTTTGTTGGGTTCAATAAATCAGCTGCTTCCGTTGCTGTCAACGGAGCTTTATTGATATTGTTTACATCTCCTGCAGTTCCTTTTTCTGTACCATCAGGGTTTGTTACTTTTTTATCAGCATCATTTACTGCTGGAATGTTGTTTTTCACATTTTTCAATTCTGTTGGACTTGTTGTACCTTCAGGACCATTGATAGATGTAAC
>NZ_RQVG01000024.1:0-824 GCF_003992195.1 Veillonella sp. 3627
CCAGATGTTACATTTCCTAATTGTGTAGGATCTGTAGTTTTCTTATTTGGTTCAGCATCTGTATTTTTAACATTTGGGTTCACCAAAGAAGAGGTTAATGGAGTATCTGTAATATTAACTTCAGAAATTGGTTGTCCATCTTCACCAACAGGCACTCCATTTTCATTGATTTTTGTAGCTGGCTTACCATTGGAATCCAATGGTTGACCTTGTTCATTAACTTTGTAGTATTTATCTCCAATTTTGGATACTGGTGTACCATCTGCTGTTGTGTATGTCACAGGCAAGCCTGTTACATTATACGTTACATTGCTTGTTGTACCATCATCAGATGTTGTTACAACCGCTGTTGTATTTAAACCGTTCACGAAGTTTACTGTATCAAATGGTTTTACGAAGTCTTTTGCAGTGCCATTGTTTTGTAAATTCCAACCTGCGTTCAATACGTCAGATACTGTGGCTGCATTGTTGCCCACGAAGTTAGGATTTGGTTTGCCATCTTTTGTTGTTGGTTTCAACAAGTCCGCTGCTTCTTCTGCTGTCAATGGAGCTTTGTTAATATTTGCTACATTACCTGTATCTGGTTTATCTGTTCCATCAGGATTTGTTACTTTTTTATCAGCATCATTCACTGCCGGAATGTTGTTTTTAACATTGCTTAAGGATGTTGGACTTGTGGTTCCTTTTGGTCCATTGATAGTCGTTTTTACTGGACCTGTTACATCCTCTCCTTTTCCATCTGGTTTGGTATTGAAGATTTGGTTACCATCTTTATCTGTTTTACCAGTTGGATACACTTGTTTACCATCTTTATCTGTGTACAC
>NZ_RQVG01000025.1:0-796 GCF_003992195.1 Veillonella sp. 3627
CTATCTTATCACCAGATACATGCGATGTTTTTTCTACGCCAGTCTTCGGATCCGTTGCATTAAAAATTAAATCTTTATTGGTGAATGATGCCTTATTATCACCAGATTTATCAGTTAAAGCAATTTCCTTAGGTCCTACTACAGCTGTATTGTCATCTTTATCTTTGTAAGTAGTTCCTGCAGCATTAGAAGTATTTGTATTTCCATTTGTATCCTTCAATACATTGGTTGTCGGAGTACTTGTATTGGTATTACCAGCTTTGTCTTTTAGCTCAATTTTGTCTGCTGTAGATGTATTGGTATTTCCCTTAGTATCTTTCAACTCATTAGATGTTGGTGTACTTGTGTTAGTGTTACCATCTTTATCTTTGATCGTAATCGTATCACCTTTTATGGTTGTAGTAGCACCATCTTTACCATTCACACCGATGGCACCTTGTCCATCTTTCGCGGTCATGGAAATGCCGTCTTTACCATCTTTGCCTTTGACTGCGAAGGCACCGCTACCATCTTTACCAACTGTTGCAGACACTACATCTTTGCCGTCAGCATTTTTCACGATCATCGCACCATCTTTGGCCGGTGTCACATCAGCTTTTGGAACTGGTTTTGCATTAGGTTTTGGTTGTTTTGTCACTGGATCAATGTCGGACTCTTTATAGTAATCATCGCCCACTTTCACAAGGTTGTTACCATTTTTATCAACTGCTGTGCCACCAGTTGTGACAGAATCAATTTTAAGATCTCTATTCACATCTACTTTGACAAATGTAGTTGCTTTCTTAGTACCATCCTC
>NZ_RQVG01000026.1:0-572 GCF_003992195.1 Veillonella sp. 3627
TTGTTTTTCACATTTTTCAATGTAGTTGGGCTTGTTGTGCCTTCTGGTCCATTGATAGATGTAACCACATCACCTTTAGAAACTACTGCACCAGATCCATCTGGATTTTCAAAGAATTTAACTTCTTCTTTACCTGTTTTTGGATCTGTCACCGTCTTAGGATATACTTTAGTACCATCTGCTTTTGTGTAATTAACAGGAGTTACAGTTTTATTAATACCTGTTTGATTATCCACTTTTACAGTGATAGTACGAATATTACCCTCTGTTTTACCAGATACAATAGCACTACCTTCGCCGACAAATCGTACTTCATTAGCATTTTTCACTGCCTCAGAATATTCAGTATCTGTTGTTGTTCCATTAGCACCTGTTGTTTTATCTGAAGACACAATCCAACCCATGTTACGTAAATCACCTACTGTAGCGGCTGTGTTGTCGCTTACTTTTGGTGCATCTCCATTTGCTGGTTTGGATAAGTCAACTAAGCCATTATTAGCTTTTGTGGAACCTGGAACTTCTTTTCCATCTACTGTATCACCATATTTTTGCAAGCCAGATGTTACATTTCC
>NZ_RQVG01000027.1:0-557 GCF_003992195.1 Veillonella sp. 3627
CGTGAGGATAACACGGCAAGTGATGTTACATTTAATGTAAAAGCAGCTAATGGTTCTGTAACGGTTGACGAAAATGGTGTAAAAGTAACTACTGGTGAAATGAAGCCAGCAGTAGGTACGGATAATAAGGAAACAGGAGCTATTGCTACCCCTGCAGATCCAGCTACAGCTAAGCAATTAAAAGAAACCTTAGCAGCTGCTGAAAAAGACTTGTCTGCAGCAAGAGCAGCTTTAAAAGAAGCAGAAAAAGCATTAGCGGCAGATCCAAAAGATCCAGCATTACAACAAACGGTGGCAGATAAGAAAGCTGATGTAGCTGCTAAACAAACACCAGTAGATACAGCACAGAAAGCGCATGATGAGGCAGGATTGAACAAAGTGGCTACCGTACAAAATGTAGCGGAAGCCATCAACAATGCGGGCTTCAACTTGAAAACATCTGCTGACGGGGGAGAAAAACTTACTGGAACTAAGGATGACGGAGAGTTAATTAAACCAAGCAATACTGTGGAAATGGTAGCAGGAAATAACTTGACTGTGAAACAGGATGCAAATGG
>NZ_RQVG01000028.1:0-539 GCF_003992195.1 Veillonella sp. 3627
GGTAAATGGTATAATGCAGTGGACGTACTTCCAAATGGTCAACCGAAAGAGAATGTACAACCAGTAGCTAAACCAGATAATGTTGGTAAAGCAGGTTTGATTGACTTCAGCAACTCTAACCCTAATAATGCAGCTACTGTAGGTGATTTACAAAACTTAGGTTGGATTGTATCTGCAGAAGGTAACAAATACTCTGATCAAGTACGTAATGCTAACGAAGTGAAATTCGTAGGTGAAGGTACAGCTACAGTTACTGGTAAAACAGATGATAAAGGTGTACGTACTATCACTGTAAAAGTAGATGACCAAGTGTCTACAAATAATGCACAAACACCTGTAGTCTACACAGATAAAGATGGTAAGAAAGTATATCCAATTAAAGGTGATGACGGTACTGTAACATATCACACAACTCCAGATGGAAAAGGTGATAATGATCAAGTTGTTCCAAATAATAATGTTGTTACATCTATCAATGGTCCTGAAGGTACAACAAGTCCAACAGAATTGAAAAATGTGAAAAACAACATTCCAGCAGT
>NZ_RQVG01000029.1:0-506 GCF_003992195.1 Veillonella sp. 3627
TAACAAGGTAGCCGTATCGGAAGGTGCGGCTGGATCACCTCCTTTCTAGGGAGACATACACTAGCACAAGATGTTAGGTGTCACACTAGGTCGACACTTTGGTCACCTTTATTGTTCAGTTTTGAGAGGTCAACTCTCATATGTAGGCCTATAGCTCAGCTGGTTAGAGCGCACGCCTGATAAGCGTGAGGTCGGTGGTTCAAGTCCACTTAGGCCTACCAGTGCCTTTCTTCGATGAAGAAGAGCTAATATATTAAGTCCTATCTTAAGATGGAAGAAATTCCTAATAAGGATAGATTCCGAATACAAGATAGACTCACATGGGGGCGTAGCTCAGTTGGGAGAGCACCTGCCTTGCAAGCAGGGGGTCAGGAGTTCGAATCTCCTCGTCTCCACCATGTTCTTTGAAAACTGCATAGAAGATAATAAAATTTATGATTTGGTCTCTTAGAGTTGACTCTAAGGGTTAGACCAAGCACATAGATTCTCTAAATTAACTTATAAGG
>NZ_RQVG01000030.1:0-395 GCF_003992195.1 Veillonella sp. 3627
CCTTATAAGTTAATTTAGAGAATCTATGTGCTTGGTCTAACCCTTAGAGTCAACTCTAAGAGACCAAATCATAAATTATTATCTTCTATGCAGTTTTCAAAGAACATCTTTATTTTCTATAAAATCACGCCTAACTTCGTCAAACTCATTCTGCTTGTCTCACGTAATTACCATTACGCTTCGACTTCGCCTCATTCGTTTTCCTTGTTATGCATCGATTTTCTTAGAAAATAGTGCTTAGTAAGTATATAAAGCATTTTACTGCTTGTCAATACTAACTTTTGAGAGTTGACCTCTCAAAACTGAACAATAAAGGTGACCAAAGTGTCGACCTAGTGTGACATCTAACATCTTGTGCTAGTGTATGTCTCCCTAGAAAGGAGGTGATCCAGCCG
>NZ_RQVG01000031.1:0-368 GCF_003992195.1 Veillonella sp. 3627
TTTGTAGACGTTTGGTCATCTACTTTTACAGTGATTGTACGTACACCTTTATTATCTGTTTTACCAGATACGATAGCAGTGCCTGCACCTACGAATTTCACTTCGTTCGCATTTTTCACTGTATCAGAGTACGCATTAGTCAAATCACCTGTCTTTTTATCGGCAGATACAATCCATCCCATATTGCGTAGGTCACCTACAGTAGCGGCTGTATTATCGCTTACTTTTGGTGCATCTCCATTTGCTGGTTTGGATAAATCAACTAAACCATTATTAGCTTTTGTAGAACCCGGAACTTCTTTTCCATCTACTGTATCACCATATTTGTCCAAGCCAGATGTTACATTGCCTAATTGTGTAGCTGTTGT
>NZ_RQVG01000032.1:0-311 GCF_003992195.1 Veillonella sp. 3627
GTTGTGACAGAATCAATTTTAAGATCTCTATTCACATCTACTTTGACAAATGTAGTTGCTTTCTTAGTACCATCCTCATTAAGAGCGTCCACAGTCACCATAGATACATTCGTGTTAGCTCCATTTGCGAATTTCACATCGTCATTTGGATTTACCTTGTCGTACACTTTTGCATCTTTACTGAAATCTTTATCAGTAGAACCAATGCCTACATTCCAACCAGAATCTTGAATCGCATTCGCCACTGTATTACCTGTCACAAAGCCTGCGCCCGCATTCGTTACTTTGTCAGTCTTAGGATCAACCTTCAA
>NZ_RQVG01000033.1:0-311 GCF_003992195.1 Veillonella sp. 3627
GTTGTGACAGAATCAATTTTAAGATCTCTATTCACATCTACTTTGACAAATGTAGTTGCTTTCTTAGTACCATCCTCGTTAAGAGCGTCTACAGTTACCATAGATACATTTGTGTTAGCTCCATTTGAGAATTTCACATCATCATTTGGATTTACCTTATCGTACACTTTTGCATCTTTACTGAAGTCTTTATCAGTTGAACCAATGCCTACATTCCAACCAGAATCTTGGATAGCATTCGCCACTGTATTACCTGTCACAAAGCCTGCGCCCGCATTCGTTACTTTGTCAGTCTTAGGATCAACCTTCAA
>NZ_RQVG01000034.1:0-221 GCF_003992195.1 Veillonella sp. 3627
CGGCTGGATCACCTCCTTTCTAGGGAGACATACACTAGCACAAGATGTTAGATGTCACACTAGGTCGACACTTTGGTGTAATGGATAGACGTAGCATATGCGCTAGCTGTATCCAACCTTAATTGTTCAGTTTTGAGAGATTATCTCTCATATGTAGGCCTATAGCTCAGCTGGTTAGAGCGCACGCCTGATAAGCGTGAGGTCGGTGGTTCAAGTCCACT